>QNZR01000186.1 GCA_003978475.1 Sulfurimonas sp. | reverse complement strand
AAAGCCAAAGCCAAAGCCATTGAGAACGAAGCAGAGATTATACTGCATCGCTCCAACGCCAAGGCGCAAGAGATTGAATCCAATGCCAAACGGCGCTATGAAGAGGCGAGTCATGCCGCCAAAAAAGATCTTGCCGACCGTGAAAACAAGCTCATTAAACAAGAGAACGATTTTTACAATTTTAAAAAAAGTGAAGAGGAACGCATACGCAGCGAATACAATGCCGCAACAAGCAAAACCCTTTCATTGGAACGACATGAAAAAGCACTGGAAATACTTAAAGCTGACTATCAGGATAAAATTAATGAGGTCATTCATGTACTTGAGGGAGTCTGCGGACTGACTAAAAATGAAGCCAAAAAAATTCTTCTTGACAAAGTAGAAGAGCACTCAAGCGCTGAAATTGCACGTATTGTTCGGCGCAGTGAAAATGAGGCAAAAGAGCAGGCAAAACGCAATGCCAACTATATTTTGGCGCAGGCAACATCACGCTATGCCGGTGAATTTGCGGCAGAACGCCTTATTAATAGTGTCCACCTAAGCGATGACGAGCTCAAAGGTCGCATTATCGGCAAAGAGGGTCGTAATATTAAAACTCTGGAAATGCTGTTGGGAGTCGATATTATTATTGACGAAACACCCAATGCCATTCTCATAAGCAGTTTTAATCTCTACCGACGTTCCATTGCCACCAAAACACTGGAGCTCTTAATTGAAGATGGGCGTATTCAACCGGCACGCATCGAAGAGATTTACACTAAAGTTTGTGACGAGTTTGAAGAAGGTATTTTGGCAGAAGGTGAAGAGATTCTTTTGGATCTGGGCATTCACGGCGTCCACCCGGAGCTGATCAAGCTCTTGGGAAAACTGCGTTACCGTGCCAGTTACGGTCAAAATGCACTCGCGCATACACTAGAAGTTGCCCACTTGGCGGGAATGATGGCCTCAGAGATGGGTGGAGATGCCAAATTGGCAAAACGGGCAGGGCTGTTCCATGATATTGGCAAAGCCCTGACGCATGAGCATGAGGGCAGCCATGTCGATCTGGGCGTTAGCGTCTGCACCCGCTATAATGAAGATGCGGTGGTCATTAATGCTATTTATGCCCATCACGGTTTTGAAGAGATCAAAAGCGTCGAATGTGCTGCGGTGTGTGCTGCCGATGCCCTTTCTGCCGCGCGTCCGGGCGCTCGCCGTGAAGTACTTGAAAGTTTCTTGAAACGGGTGACCGAGATTGAAGAGATTGCCGCACGTCGCGATGGCGTGAAGCAGGTCTATGCCATCAATGCCGGACGGGAACTGCGTGTCATGGTCAATGCGACACTTGTTAGTGATGACGCTGCGTCACTGCTTGCCAAAGAGATTGCCAAAGAGATTGAACAGAAGGTACAATATCCCGGAGAAATTAAAGTCAATGTCATTCGAGAAAGCCGTACCGTTGAATTTGCACGTTAACACTCTCTTAACAGTTGTACGTTGTTTTCGTTCTATTGTATTTTTTGGCTATAATTAGCGCCATAATTTCACACGACATAAAGGACCCTGATGCGACAACAAAGCTTTTATCTACTGAGCTTCGTTTTTTTGATGGGTTGTGCCACTACTCAACCGCCGTCTCCAACCAAAAATTATGTACCGATTCCGCTTAAAATTGCAGAAGAGAGTCAGGCGTTTCGTATTGACGAAGCCAGTATAGAACCGATGGTATCGACCGATGTCAACCGTACCTCCAAAACAGAGCCACTTCAAGAACAAAAGAAGCATCCTGTTACAAAAACCGTGCCTAAAAGTATGAAAAAACCTAAAGCTTCTAAAAGTTCTCCTCCTGCAAAGAAACCCAAAAAAATTCTCAAAAAGCCCAAAAAAGCTTCGGTTAAAACAATAAAAAAAACCAAGGTTGAAAAAGTCTCTTCCTCCTCCAATGCCAAAATTTTAATTGGTTCTGTCGAGTTGGTACGTATTATTCCCGGAAATAAAGTCGAACTGGCCCGCGTGGACACCGGTGCCAAAACAACGTCGCTTCATGCCGTAAACATGCAGGTTTTTGAACGGGACGGTCGGGAGTATGTTCGCTTTAGTCTCAATGACCGTGACGATGCTTTAAGAATAGAACGGCCCATCTGGAAATGGGTGCGGATCAAACGTCATGAAAAAAAATCGCAACGTCGTCCCGTCATTAAACTACGTCTGGTGTTGGGCAATAACGATCAGCTCGTTGCCGTTACATTGACCGATCGCAGCAAGTTTAAACATCCTATTTTGATAGGGCGCAATTTTTTACGTGATATCTATATTGTTGATGTGGCCAGAAAACAGACAAGCAGACCTAAAGAGTATCGAAAATAATGCTCTCTTCCCGTTTGCAAATACGACTGATTGCTCTGGTACTTGCCATCATTGGATTTTCTATTACATGGTACAAGGTTGAGATGCTTGGTATTCCGCTTTATCCTCACGACAAACGTTCTGTTTATAACATCGGAGCAGAGATCTCATTTGTAGGACAGCATGAAAGTGCCCTGATTTCCATGGCATTTCCACCACCACAACAGGGCATACGTATTCTCTCTTATGATGCAACATCAGCCGATTTCGGTTTTACAACAGCACAAACAGAGCATGGAAAGCGGGCAGAGTGGTCCAAACGTCTGGTTGATGGAAAACAGCGCCTTTTTTACTCTATTGATGCCATCATTGATTCCCATGCCAATGTTGAACAGAAGTATGCGGCTGAGCCTGATATGAAAGAAGAGACCCTTTCAGACTACACCAAACCCGTACTTGATGCTGCAAAAACACTCCTGAAAAACATTCACGATCACTCTGCCGATGCGCATTCGTTTACCGCATTGCTCATACAGCATTTTAATGCACCCGAACCCTCACAAACCGTCAAAATGCTACTGTCTCAAAACCGTGATGACATGCTGGGTCTGCTCTATCGCCTGTTGCGTTACGAGGGGATCACGGTACGAAAAATTCGTGGTCTGTACCTGGGGGAAACCCAGCATAACCAGTCGCTGATTCCCATGCTTGAAGTCTATAGCAATGAGCAGTGGCAGCTCTTTGATTTAAAAGAGGGTAAAATTCCCAGAGCCAGAAACTTCTTTATCTGGCAAAAAGGCGGTGTGTCACTGCTGGATGCCATTGGTGTCAAAGAGTCTAAAATTACTTTTTCTGTTAGTGAACACCGAGTGCCTGCGGGACAAATTGCCAAACATGAAAAGATGCTGAAAGAGGCGCCCCTGTTGAATTTTTCACTCTTCTCTTTGCCGGTATCGCAGCAAAACTCGTTTAAACATATTTTACTCATTCCCATAGGAGCCTTAGTGGTAGTTTTTTTGCGAGTGCTGGTTGGACTGCGTACTTCAGGCACCTTTATGCCCATTTTAATTGCGCTGGCATTTATGCAAACCTCGCTAAGTGTCGGACTCATTATGTTTATTGTCATCGTCGGTGTCGGACTGATTATTCGCTCCTACCTTTCTCATATGAATCTGCTGTTGGTTGCGAGGATCT
>QNZR01000194.1 GCA_003978475.1 Sulfurimonas sp. | reverse complement strand
TGCACTGGTGTTGAGTAGTACTTGAAACGTAATACTAAGGAGAATTAATGAGTTTGGTAGTTCAACATAAAGCAAAAAAAGTGTCATTGGCAAGTATGATTCTAGTTGGAAGTTTGTTGATGGCATCGAATGCCTTTGGAAGGGGTATGAGTATTTTTAACGGGGCACCTACGGAAGAGCAGTGTCGTTTATGTCATGGGGATAATGCGACGCAACCGCACCCGATTTTACAAACACTCAATACTGATCGGCATCATGCGCTTATTGGTGCGCCTATTGAGGGACTGTATTATGGAATTCATGATACGGTGGCTCCGGGAGATACCTCACAGGGAGAGTATCGTTGCGAGACCTGCCATCTTGCTAAATACTCCGAAGAAACCGGACAGATCGGGGTTACACTTATTAATGACTGTCTACAGTGTCATCCGGCATGGTCGGTAACCGGGAACCCGATGCGAGGAACCAACGTGCACCATGCTACGGAGTCCTTTCAGCGTCGTCAATGTCGAAACTGTCACGGATTTTTGTCCGGTGGTGGACGCGGCGGCATGGGCGGTGGCATGGGTCGTGGTGGACGCGGCGGCATGGGCGGTGGCATGGGTCGTGGTGGCGGAAGATGGGGTCGATAATTTCTTAACCTTCGCATCTGTCCATGTAACGACACGCTACATAAATCATTCGGAGCTCTTTTAGAGGGGCTTTGAATACTTCAAATATTATTTCTTGCACACTCTCTGCACACTGATTGACTATGATGTTACATAGAAAGACTGTTATCGTTAAGGCGATGACAAACAACTCACGTCATGAAGGAGTGTTCCATGATACGTCTAGCATCAAATATGTCACGAAGAACCTTTGTTAAAGGGGTCATTGCTACAGGAGTAGTTGCCTCGCTGCCGCCGTCGGTGCGTGCAGAAAATCCCATCATAAGCCAGCAGGTGCACCAAACCCTTAAGGGAACGGAATTTCATCTAAGTATTGATAAAACTGCTGTTAATATTACCGGTACCCCGTCCGTAGCAACAACGGTTAATGGCATGCTGGCAGGTCCGACACTGCGATGGAAAGAAGGTGAGACGGTGACAATCCATGTCACCAACAATTTAGATGAGGCAACCTCGATTCACTGGCACGGAATTATTTTACCGGCAGAAATGGACGGTGTTCCGGGAATTAGTTTTGATGGGATAGCACCGGGTGAAACCTTTACCTATACCTTTCCAATTATTCAAAGCGGTACGTACTGGTACCATTCGCATTCCGGTTTTCAGGAACAAACGGGTATTTACGGTGCCATTGTGATTGACCCCAAAGATCGTATGCCGTATGAATATGATAAAGAGTATGTCATTACTCTCTCAGATTGGTCCGATGAACAACCGGCGTCTATTTACCGCAAACTCAAACTTTCGGCAGATTATTACAATTTCAAGCAGCGCACGGTGGGAGATTTTTTTGCCGAAGTTAAAAAGAAGGGTTTTTTTTCCGCATTTAATGATAGAAAAATGTGGAATTCCATGCGCATGAGTGATAGAGACCTTTCTGACGTTACCGGTTACACCTATACTTTTTTAATGAACGGACTCAACCCGGCTACCAATTATAAAACACTGTTTTCCAAAGGTGACAAAGTATTATTGCGTTTTATTAACAGTGCAGCCATGACATTTTTTGATGTACGTATTCCCGGACTCAAAATGCGGGTCGTCGCAGCTGACGGTAACAATGTGCAACCTGTAAGTGTCGATGAGTTTCGTATTGGTGTTGCCGAGACCTATGATGTTATTGTCGAACCCGAAGAAGAGCATGCCTATGCCATTTTTGCCCAAAGTATTGATCGCAGCGGGTATGCTCTGGGTTCTTTAACGTATGATTACGGCGTAGAAGCGACACCGCCGACTATGGATCCTCTGCCGATTTTAACGCATACAGATATGGGTATGAATATGGCATCAATGGGAGACTCGAAACATCACATGCCGGCAATGAAAGGCATGACAAAGATGTCGATGGATCAGGCACCTATGGGACACGATATGGCTGCCATGAACAAACGCACCATTCCCGTAACACCATTGAAAACGGCAAGCGGTGTGCAAACGACCATGCGGGGTATGGATCCTCAGTATCGTCTGGATGATCCGGGTGTAGGTTTGCGAGACAATGGTAGAAAAGTTCTCACCTATGCCGATCTGAAATCATTGTGTTCTACCAAGTATGACCGTTATCCGGATCGAGAGATTGTCTTACGCTTAACCGGTAGTATGGAACGTTATATGTGGTCAATCAACGGTATTAAATATGAAGATGCCGACCCGTTGGTATTTCATTATGGTGAGCGACTCAGAATTACCTATATTAACGATACGATGATGAATCATCCTATGCATCTTCACGGCATGTGGAGTGATTTGGAAACGGGAGACGATGATTTTTTGCCGAAAAAGCATACGATTATTGTTCAGCCGGGAGCCAAGATTAGTTTTCGTGTTAATGTTGATGCCAGAGGCTCTTGGGCATATCATTGTCATCTGCTCTATCATATGACCGATATGTTTCGAAAAGTCGTTGTGGCGTAAAGGAGATAGATTATGAAAATATTAGTAACAACAATATCATTGGCGTTAGTATGGGTGACATCCAGTTTTGCCGGCGGTGGTGGAGACATTCTTAGAGGTAGTGTTACGGTCGATAAACTCGAGTATCAGTTTTATGATGACAGGACACTGAGTTGGGATACTTATGCTTTTATTGGTTATGACATCAATAAAATTTACATGTATTCTGAAGGAGAAAAAGTAGGGAGTGACTCTGCAGAAAGTGAAAATCAACTGGTGTATTCTAGAGCTATTTTGCCTTATTGGGATATGCAGTTTGGTGTCGGGTACGATAAAGTCGATGGAGCCCATCAGAGCTGGGCAGTATTGGGAATTCAGGGGCTTGCACCTTACTTTTTTGAAACACGGGCGGTATTGCTTGTGGGAGACAAAGGACGTGCCGGCATACGAGCTGAAGCTGAATATGAGGCATTACTGACACAAAAGCTTGTGTTAACGCCAAGTTTGGCAATAGCGGCATACAGCAAAGATATACGTGAGATGGGAATTGGAAGTGGCCTATCCAACCTGACACTCGGGGCAAGACTTCGCTATGAATTTGTCAGAGAATTTGCGCCATATGTCGGTATTGAATGGAGTCGAAATTTTGCCAATACCGAGACATTTGTCCCGCTAAACGAGACGTATGTTATTGCCGGTGTAAGATTTTGGTTTTAGGTATAGCATAATATATCGGCAGAAAGTTTCTTTGCCGATAACAATAAAGGAGTCCGTCATGGATACAATGCAAAAAGATATTGTGTGTGGTATGGAAGTGACAACCGATACACCGTTTCATACAGAATTTGAGGGAGAAACATACTATTTTTGTTCCGAACATTGCTTGGAAAAATTTAACATTGAACCGAAACTATTTACGGTAAAAAAGGAGCAAGAAGACTGCTGTGGCTTGCATCATCACGATAATAC
>QNZR01000145.1 GCA_003978475.1 Sulfurimonas sp. | reverse complement strand
TTCCATCTTCTTGTATTGTTTTAACATTTGCAGGGAGGACTCCCTAGTGTTTGTGTTGATCACCCAGGAGTTGATGTACGTCAACCTCTTTCGAACGACGCCATAACAATACCAGAAGCAGCGCAATGACGGTAAGCAGAATGTATATCAGTGTTGATGTTGAGAGAAATGCCGTTTCGTCTTGCTGGGATTTGCGTTTATAGCGTTCTTCATCAACAACAGCCGCCTCTGAAATGGTACTGTTACCGGCTGTACTGATGGCTGTTTCTACTGTTGAGGCGTGCTGTGTTTCATCGGGTTCATCAAGCGGAAGCTCCTCAATTTCCGTAATGACAACCTCTTCTTCCCGAGTCTCCGGTGGTGTCTGCTCCTGAGGGGTGTCGTTTTGTTCCAGAGCTTTTTCAATGGCAAGCCGTTCGGCTTCACTGCCCGCTTCGGTGACAACAATAACGACAGGCTCTTTCTCTTTTTCCCGAGTCTCCTTAGCGGCTGTTGCCTTGGCTTCTTCTATGGGTGGTTTCGGCGCAGTTTCGGGTGTTAGAGCCTCTGAAGCAGCCGCCATGACATCCGCTTCACTAATGGTCGGTATCATCGCCGGTTCGGGAGTGCGTGTTACCGCAGGAGCAGGCGGTACATACTGCGACGGTTGCGGTGATGCCGCAGGGACGTCTACAGCGACCCTGTAGCTGTCATCGATGAGATAGGCTTTGGGGTAGTGTTTGCTGACGGCAACAAAGGCATTCAGTGCTTCGCGTATTGTTTTAAAATGTTCCAAAATCAGGGTGGTATTGCCGCCGTTGGTGCGGGTAGTCATGAGAACATTGTTGTCTTGCCCAATGGGTCGCAGCGCCCTGATCTGCGACACTGTTTTTTTTGCACGCTCAAGGGCATCAGCGGTACTGAAGGTACCGACTACGATTTTTTTTGTCTGAATGGTCTGCATCTGCATGGTTGCCAAAAGCGACAGGGTGCTCAGCAGGGTAATAATAATAAGTTTTGTCATGATAGGTCACCGTTGTTCTTGTAAATATGCACGCATTATACTATTGTGTATGTTAGTAATTGTTTAAGAAAAATAGGTAAAGCGCTATTTCAATTGTTTTTGCTATAATCGCGAAAAATATTATGATAAAGTGACAATGTATGGTACAGACAATTAATTTGACAATGCGATTTGGAAATCGCGTACTGTTTGAGAATATTAATCTTAAACTTGATCCACATAAACGCTACGGTCTGATTGGTGCCAATGGTGCCGGAAAGACGACCTTTTTAAAAATTCTCAGTGGCGAGATTGAGGAGTATGAAGGTGATGTGATTATAGAAAACGGGCTGAAAGTCGGCGTATTGGGTCAAAACCAGTTTGCTTTTGAAGACTTTAGTATTGTTGATGCCGTACTCTACGGCAACAAGCGTCTATATGATGCAATTAAAGAGAAAGAAGCACTCTATGCGACGGGTGACTTTGACGATGATGCCGTCAACAACCGCTTAGCTGATCTGGAAGTTATTTGTGTGGAAGAGGATCCGACCTACGAGTATGATGTCAACATTGCCAAAATTTTGGCTAATGTGGGTATTGCCGTAGAGGAGCATCATAATTTGATGTCCACACTCAAAACCTCCGATAAATTCAAGGTTTTACTGGCACAGGTACTGTTTCCCAAGCCGGATGTCCTCTTTTTGGATGAGCCGACCAATAATCTCGATATTGATTCTATCGGTTGGCTGGAACATGAGTTGCAGCGTCATGAAGGTACGATGGTCGTCATCTCTCACGACAGACATTTTCTGAATGCGGTTGTGACCAATATTTTGGATGTGGATTATCAAAAAATACGTCCCTTTACCGGCAATTACGACGACTGGTATATTGCGGCTAACGTGATTGCCAAACAGCAAGAGATGGATAATGCCAAAAAACTTAAAGAGAAAGAGCAGCTTGAGGCATTTGTGCGCCGTTTTTCTGCCAATGCGTCTAAAGCCAAGCAGGCGACATCACGCCAGAAACAGCTCGACAAATTAAAAATTGAAGATATCAAACCTTCCTCTCGGCGAGACCCGAGTATTGTCTTTAAAGCCAAGCGTCAAATGGGGGGCGAGGCATTGGAAATTGTTAATGTTTCCAAATCTTTCGATGGTTTGGATGTGCTTAAAAACGTCGATATTCGCATAGAACCGGGTGAAAAAATTGCTGTTATCGGACATAATGGTGTGGGAAAAACAACCCTATTGAAAATTATAATGGAAGAGATCGCGCCTGACAGTGGCAGTGTCAAATGGGGAGCAACAATTGAGAGCAGTTATTTCCCGCAAGATACCGCGGATAAGATTACGGGGGAAGGAACCCTTTATGAATGGTTGCGCAGTTTTGATCCAAAGCGTGATATCTCGGAAATTCGTAACTGTTTGGGACGGATGCTTTTTAGTGGAGAACAGCAAGAAAAGAGCGTCGAGAAAATTTCCGGAGGCGAGAAGCATCGGATGATGCTGAGCAAAATGATGCTTGAAGAGGGAAACTTTTTAGTGCTGGATGAACCAACCAATCATCTGGATCTCGAAGCCATTGTTGCTTTAGGTGAGGGACTGTACAACTTTAAAGGCAATGTGATTTGTGTCTCGCATGACCGGGAGCTGCTTGATGCATTTGCCAATCGGATTATTGAGCTGCACGGTGACGGTACCTATAGTGACTTTAAAGGAAGTTACGAAGCGTTTGTCGAGGCGAAAGCCAGTGGCTCTTTATAGCACCTGTATCGGGTTGGGAATTGCCGGAAATTTTGCGCTGCATCTGCAGCAGGCCGGTGAGCTGGAAGACTTTAAGGAGATTGTGACCGATGATGATAGCGCCCCTAAAGGGATGTTCCCTTTTTATTTGCCGCATCATGCCGGCCGGCTCGGTAGGTATCCGCTGTCATCGAAGCGCCTGATACTGCCCGAGGATCCGGTGAATGTTCAAGCCGAGCCCGAGGTGGCACTTGTATTAGGGTGTGCTTGCAAGAATTCAACTGGTATCAGCGTTTGTTAGGAACCCCAACAAGAATCATCGTAGCGGCCTTGGGCGTGGCCATGCCCCGGACATTCGTGTCCCATGTTCCCGGAAATTTTAATTTAGTTTATCTGTTATAAAGTCCCTCACGGGGAGGGGGAAAGTTTTAAATTAATAAAGTTCTAAATTGTTAAAAAAACATTATCTAGTCACACAACGAACATAATAACTACGCGTCTGAATGCTGTCGCTATCATTCCCAGAATTGAAAGTGACTATCCACGAAAGAGATGGAATGCTATTATTTTTTGTTTTTGACCAAAACAAACTATATTCAATATCTTCCAGTGAATTAACAAGAGGTTGTTTAATAAAATATTCTCCATTTTTCAGATGTTCATTTTTGTCATACCACTCTTTCCATTTGTCATACCACTTTTCCCATTTGTCATACCACTTTTCCCACTTCTCGTAAGTTCCAGATTCTCGAAAACTATAAAGTTCAATATTTCCCAAACTCATAAGCTCCTCTATATTCGGCAATCTCCAATCATCTCTTCCACCATATTCTAAAT
>QNZR01000110.1 GCA_003978475.1 Sulfurimonas sp. | reverse complement strand
CGCTTCAAAAATATAAGGATCTGCAAGACATTATAGCAATTCTTGGTATGGATGAGCTTTCTGAAGAGGACAAGGCTACCGTTGAACGTGCTCGTAAGATTGAAAAATTTCTTTCTCAACCGTTCTTTGTTGCAGAAGTCTTTACCGGTGCACCGGGTAAATATGTCTCATTAGAAGATACGATTAAAGGGTTTAAAGGTATTTTAGAAGGTGAATATGATGATCTTCCGGAATCAGCGTTCTACATGGTAGGTGGAATGGATGAGGCTATCGCGAAAGCGGAGAAGTCTACAAAAAGTTAAGGAGAAGCCATGGAAACATTACAGCTTCAAATTATGACACCTACCGGTGCCATCTTTGACGGTGAGGCGCTGAGTGTCACCATACCCGGAGAAGAGGGAGAGTTTGGTGTACTTCCTCATCATGCTTCCCTTGCGACATTACTGCAAGCAGGTGTGGTTGATATTGAGATGACCGACAAGTCTATTGAATCGATTGTCGTTAATTGGGGTGTGGTACAAGTCGATGAAGAAAAAGTACTGCTGCTTGTTGACGGTGCTGTGCCACTTAAGGGAGATTCCGAGAGTGAGATTGCCAAGGCTATTGAAGATGCAAAATCACTGGTAGACAGTGCTTCTGATTCGAGTGCTGCGATTGCAACGGTATCAGCAAAAATTGAGTCGGCTGCACAGCAATTAATCTGATGTTAGACGATCTATCACTTTTCATTGACAAAAGTCATGGGGTAACGCTTGTCGTGTTGACCATTCTTGCCCTCTATTTTATTGTAATGAACTGGGTCTTTTTCTATCGATATTTTTCACTGAAGAGCTGGATATCCAAAGAGACCAAATCACTGGAGACATTATTGATGGGTTCCCATTCGGTCAATGAAAACTCCTATTTAAATCATTTTATTAAAACCAGCAGCAATATCAATAAAGAGATCTTTGATCTGGGTAATTTTGCCGCAACTAAAGAAGCGACAAAAGGACTCTCCCTGCTTTCGGTAGTGGCATCAACCTCTCCTTTTATCGGGCTGTTTGGTACCGTAGTCTCCATTTTGGATACTTTTAGCAATATTGGGCAGTCTTCAGGAACTATGGGGGTTATTGCAGCAGGGGTTTCTGATGCTTTGATTGCCACGGCCGCGGGTATTTTTGTTGCTATATTTGCCTATACGTTTCATCAGATACTCAAGCGAAAATCGTATGATGTCAGTGGTTTGGTGAAGATGCAGAGTGATGCCATATTGGCACGCATAGGCTAATCAATGCCAATGTACGACTGGGATGAAAAACCCGAACTTAATATTACACCGCTTGTCGATGTGATGTTGGTACTGCTGGCTATTTTAATGGTCATTACACCCAACATCGTCTATGAAGAGCTCATCAATTTACCGCAAGGTTCAGCTTCTAAACAGATAGAAAAAAAGTCACCGGTTCATATTGTTGTGACGAAAGAGGGTGAGGTTCTTGTGAATAAAGAGAAGTTTGATCTGATGACATTTTCCGATAACTTTTATCTTTATGCACAAAAACTTGATCTCAAATCTTCAGTAATGATTAGCGCTGATGAGTCACTTGATTACGGTGTCGTAATGTCGGTTTTGGCTGCAGTCAAACTGGCAGGCTTCAGCGAAGTCTCGTTGGCTACCAATGGTTAATAATAGTAAATATTTCTATTTAAGCGGTCTGTTGTCGCTGTCGCTTTTTGCACTTTTTCTTGTTTTGTTTATCACTATTGTACTGCAGCAAGAGAAGCTCAAGCAGTTTGCCCTGAAAAAAGACAACTATATCTCAGTCTCTATTAATTTGGATGCCCTTAGTCAGAAAACCTTTAAAAAAGAGCCCAAAAAAGAGCAGAAGAAACCACAGCCCAAAAAAGAGATTAAAAAAGAAATACCAAAAGTTGAAAACAAACCGGTTCCCGTGCCGAAACCGGCACCGCCCAAGCCGGTACCCAATCTTTCGGATCTGTTTGCAACGGTTGAAGCTGCTAAAGTCGTTCCCAAAAAAGAGGCAGAACCTGACATTGACAAAAAACTACTTGCCAAACTTGCCAAACCAACCGAAAAAAAAGAGGTGACACAGGATAATACAGCCTCTTCCATAATTAAGAAAATTGAAATTACTTCAGAAAGTGCGTCTACATCACCGGATGTAAACGAATATTTAGCTAAAATTCAAGCTATTATATATGAACAGTTTTTTCCTCCGATGAATAGTGCCGGCGAGAGTGCAGTGATCTCTATTCGTCTGGATCAATTTGGTAAACTTGTTGTTTACCGGGTCTTGCGATATTCGGGAGATGATCTTTTTAACGCTGAGGTTGACCGGCTGGAACGTCGCCTGAAGCGACTGACATTTGTCAAGCATCCGGAAGGGAAAACGGAACGTATTAAAATCATTTTAACATCACAGGAGTAGCGATGCGCCATCTTTTAGGAATATTTTTAGTGACACTGCTGTTATCTGCCAGTGACGCAACAATCGAAGTCATCAAAAAAGCAGACTCTTTTGCCTCATTAGCTGTTGAGGATGCTACCGAATCGTTTGAAACGGTTGCTTCTCGTCAATTTTTTAAAAATATTGTCAGTGATATGAATGTGCTCTCTTTGTTTAATGTTGAGCGAAAGCACTATATCAATAACTACAACGATAGCAGCGTCTCTTCTGAAACCCGTCCTTTTGATTATGTATTGCGTTATCGACTCCGTCACGATGACAGCGGTCATATTGTTGTCGATATGAAGCTATTGCATCGTGAGAGTGTGATGATGGAAAAAGTGTACAAGATGTCCAAAAAGAATCTTTTGGTCTTTGTTGCCCACAGTATTGCATATGACATTAATGATCTGATGGGAGCGGTACCGGTGGAATGGATGAAAAAAAAGGTTATTTTTTCCAAATTGACATCGCCCGGACGTAGTGAAATTGTTATTTCAGACTATACATTGACCTATCAGCATACGATGATTAAAGGCGCACTCAATGTATTTCCACAGTGGGCCAACAAGGAGCAGAGTGCTTTTTACTATACCTCACTCGCAGGAGATATTCCGACACTTTACAAGTTGGATCTACGTTCAGGAAAAAAAACCAAAATCATCACTTCTGATGGTATGATGATCTGTTCTGATGTAAGTGATGACGGACGAAAACTTTTACTGACCATGGCACCTTCCGGACAACCGGACATCTATCTTTATGACACGGTGACGAAGCAGAAAAAACGCTTAACCCGATATAGCGGTATTGACGTTAACGGTCAGTTTATGGAAGAGAATAAAATTGCTTTTGTCTCCAACCGTTTAGGCTACCCCAATATCTTTTCCAAAAAACTTAATGGCGGGGGTGTTGAACAGATGGTCTATTATGGTCAGTAAAAGTTTTCGTCCGTCATCACTTACATCAGAACAGACCATCATACCATCAGAAGTGATGATCTTGGTTTTTTTTCCTGAACGTAGATCCAACTTGTAAAGTGTCGGAATATCTCCTGAGAGTGAGGTATAGTAAAAAGCACTCTGCTCCTTGTTAGCCCACTGCGGAAATACATTGAGTGCGCCTTTAATCATCGTATGCTGA
>QNZR01000172.1 GCA_003978475.1 Sulfurimonas sp. | reverse complement strand
GAGTTGATAAACAATATTAATGAACCCCAGGCAGAGCGTCAGGAGGTGATTGAGCACTTTAAAAACCTCTCTTCCATCTTTTCAAAGTCCATTAAAGTGTTTGATGTCGAGAGCAATCAGATCCGTACCCTTACCAAACGGGATAATTTTTTACACTGTATGCCGTTTTCTGAAAAAGTCGCCTCACGGAACCTGCTCTCATTTCTCTCAACGGACAGTGAAAAACTCTATTACCGCCTCGATGCCTATCATCAGCTTTTTGTTCCCGTTCGCATCTAGTTTTTGGGTAAAGAAGCATCCCGCTGTTATTTTCACCATGGTTTAAGAGAATACAAAGTATTATAAACAGATAAAAATTATTGGATAAGTATGACTGTTGATATTACGCTGAAAAAAGCGGTAGATAATTCGTATGAGATTGTCATTGATGCCTTGCCGCAACTCTCTTTCAATCGAAAAGTTGCTATTGTTACCAATCCCAAAGTAGCCGGACTGCATCTTAAGTATCTGCTGGAGCATCTTGACGCCGATGAGCTCTATATTATTACTGTTCCCGATGGTGAAATGTACAAAAATCAGGAGAGCATCGACATCATTGTAGGGCGACTGTTCGATCACCGCTTTAACCGTAACTCGCTGCTCATAGCTTTTGGCGGCGGTGTCATTGGCGATATGACGGGGTTTGCGGCAAGTATTTATCAGCGTGGTATTGATTTTATTCAGATTCCGACGACGCTGCTCGCTCAGGTTGATGCGAGTGTCGGCGGTAAGACGGGCATTAACAATGCTTACGGAAAAAACCTCATTGGAGCTTTTCATCAGCCGCAGGCTGTCTATATTGACTCCTGTTTTCTCAAAACATTGCCGCAGCGAGAATTTAGTGCGGGTGTTGCCGAAATTATTAAAATGGCAGTCACCTTCAATAAAGAGTTTTTCGAGTTTTTAGAACAGAACGATCTGTATGATGACCAAAATCTCCAAGAGGCACTGGCACAGGCGGTGCAGACGAAAGCCCGGGTGGTTTCTCAGGATGAAAAAGAGCGGGGGTTGCGCGCGGCACTGAATTACGGGCATACGTTTGGACACGTCATTGAGAAAGAGACGCACTACAGTACCTATCTTCACGGAGAAGCGGTCGGCATAGGCATGGTCATGGCGAATGCTCTGGCATGTGAACTGGGCTGGATGTGTCACGATGAGGCGCTTCGCGTTAAAAAACTTCTTGAGAGATATCAGATTCCCACCATCTATGCCATTAAAGATGTTCATGCTTTCTACGAGACATTCTACCTCGATAAAAAGAGCAGTGACCGTGCCATAACCTTAATACTGCCGCGCGGTATCGGTGATGTGAGTATAAGCAATACCATAGATGAAGCCGTTGTCAAACGCGTGCTTGAAGGGTTTGCCACATAATGAATCAATGGATTGCCACACTTCTGCTGTCTTTGGCAACATCATCACTGTTGGCCGCCACACCCTCAGATACCAACCTCAGCGCCAAAGAACGCAATGTAACCGTACCGACCCAGCAGGAGCTCGCAAAACAGCAGCAGGAGCTGGAAAAAAAACGTCGTTATGAACAAAAACGCAATGCGACCATTCGAGAGTTGCGAAACAATATTGCCTTGAGTGATAAAGAGCTTGAGCGTGACAGTATCTGGACTAAAAAATACAGCTCGTATTTGACGTACATTGCAGTGAAAAAAGATTTGGTTCATCTTCAAGAGAAAATTGACAAGTTGACCAAAAGTGGTGAAAGTATTGAAGACAGTGATACCATTGACTCTCTTCTGGCAAAGAAAAAACTTTTAACCGATCAAATAGAGCTTCTTAAAGGACATGGTAAAACACCTTTTGCTTCGCTGTTACAACCCGAAGAGATTGAAGAGTACCCCAAAATAGAAAACCCCATAGAGATCTTTTCCGGGCTCTCGTTTATTAAGCGGATGCATGAAATGTATGCTTCATATGTCAACCGTGAAGATGAGATGCGCACATTGATTGTGCATTTGCGTAATAAAGTTAAAAATTATGAGAAACTTTCGCAACTCGATGCCCTGAAGAGCCCCGAAGAGCAGCAGGCTTACCGAGCCGCCAAAAAACAACTCAAAAAGTTTGAGCGTACTTTGGAGACGCTTGAATTGACCGATGAGCTTTACAAGAAACGTATTGAGGCGATTGAAGTAGAGATTAACAAAGATATTGAAACCCAATTGGTGGAATTGGCCAATATTGTCACCGTCATTGTGGTATTGCTGATTATCTTTTTTCTTGCCAAGCTGGTTGCACGTAAGTATTTGGTCGATAATGAACGATTTTATATGATTAACAAGGTGATTAATTTCATCAATTTTCTACTGATCTTTTTTGTACTGCTATTTGCCTATATTGATAATGCCAGCTACATTGTTACAGTATTGGGTTTTGCATCGGCAGGTATTGCCATTGCCATGAAAGACTGGTTTATGAGTATTTTGGGCTGGATGGTCATTGTTTTAGGCGGCTCCATTCATACGGGCGACCGGGTTCGGGTCGATAAGGACGGCATGCTTTATGTCGGTGATGTGCTTGATATTTCACTGCTGCGCATTACCATTTTAGAAGACATTACACTGACGACCTACAAGCACAATCGCCGGGCAGGACGTATTATTTTTATTCCCAATAACTATGTTTTTACCTCCATGATTGCCAACTACTCTCACGCCTCTTTAAAAACGGTTTGGGATGGTATTGATATTACAATTACTTTTGACTCCAACCATAAAAAAGCACTGCATATTGCCAAAGAGATTACCCGAAAGTACTCTAAAGGCTACACAGACATTACGAGAAAACAACTCAACAAACTGCGCAATCAGTACAATCTGAAAAATACCAATGTCGAGCCGCGAATTTTTTCGTTTATTGAGCCAAACGGTGTGCAGATCAGTTCGTGGTATTTGACCAATGCCTATGCGACGTTGACGCTGCGAAGTACTATTTCAACCGAAATACTGGATGCCTTTTTAGCCGAAAGCGATATTACGATTGCATACCCTACACAAAAATTGTATTTGAGCAATAGCGACAAGGACCTTCATATGGGTGAGGTCGAGACGTTATGAAAAAGGTCTTTTTTAAAACCTTTGGATGTCGCACCAATGTTTTTGATTCCCAAGTGATGATGAGTCGGCTTGAAGGCTATACCGTTACTCAGAGTGAAGCCGAAGCTGATGTGGTAGTAGTAAACTCCTGTACGGTAACCAACGGGGCAGACAGTAGTGTCAGAGCTTATGTGAACCGTTTAAACGACACGGGAAATGCCAAAATATTATTGACCGGATGCGGAGCGCATACTAAAGGCGAGTCTTTGCTGAAAGAGCATAAAATTTTTGGCGTGTTCGGTCAAAGTGAAAAAGACAAAATCAATACCCATTGGTTGTATGGACTCAATGTATAGTACATCAGGAGCCATATATATAATGCATTATCTGTTTTCGTTATATTCTCCATGTGAGCTTCAATCTATAGGCTATGGACTTGGCATAGTGCAAGAACACGAACCATTCATCCCCGACAGTCTTTTTGCTTGCACATTCAATCTTTTGATTAATATCATTTA
>QNZR01000124.1 GCA_003978475.1 Sulfurimonas sp. | reverse complement strand
ACCCACCTGTACCGCAAGTTGAGGTCGCTGGGTGTCGATTTCAGATCGGTTTCTGCTACAGACGACTAGACAAGCCATTGGCGGCTCGTAATAGCGGAATCAGCCAGGAACAGGCGTCGCACTAAGTGCCGGGCGAATAGGTAATGCGTTTTCCTCGCCCAACAGGAATCTGAAACAATTCAGTCGTGCGACGGCATTGTACAGTTTGGGTCTCAAACGCTTCCCTGAAAATCCACAGTTTTCTGTTGGTTTGGCGCTTTGCCTCTATGACAGCAATAACACGTCTCATGCCGACCTTGTACTGCAACAGGCACAAAAACGATTTGCCCATAATGATGACATCCTCTTTACCATTGCCACAACCTATGAGTACCATCGCAACTATTTTGAAGCTTTGCGAATCTATCAGACGCTGATCACCCGTCCGACAACGCGAACAAAGAGTCTGATCAATCTCATTGGGGTTCTTAGAAAATTAAAAATGCCTTTTAGAGCGCAGCATTATGTCGATGCCAACCCGGCGCTTTTTGATGACACGACACGCGCGGCCATACGCTCGGACGAAGCTGCTTTTGAATTACGCTGGGCACTCAAAGGCTACTATCTTCACAGCAATCAAACGCTGCTTAATGATGCACTCAATAAAATCAATCGCAATCTACTGTCATTCAACTTGAATCGCCCGGAGACGCTCTCGTTAAAACTGGTACAAAACAGTATTTTCGACAAAACAGCCGTGCTTAACGCCATGGGTCGTACCCACGCAGCGATTGCACTGCATGATACCTACGCTGCCGAAGGGTTGTCGTTTCCCTCTTATGCCCTCACTGCGGTAGCCGAAGCCCATCTGGATCAGAAAAACCCGAAACGCTCACAAAAACTTCTTCACGAAGCCTTACGCAAAGATCCCAATAATTTTAAAGCCAAAGTACTGCTGTTTTATGCTTACAGCGATGCGTATGATATGCATGATGCCCTGGCATTTGCAGCCAAGCTCGATGCTCAAGAAACACCCAATATCTGGGATCGACAGCATCTTTACAAAATGACCAACCCCAGAAAGCTTGAAACAACAATTTTACATATTCTCTCACTGGAGTATGCCGGTTACATGGATAGTGCCGAATCACGCTTAGAAACACTAGTAGCCAAAGCACCTGCCAACGGCTGGCTGCGCAGCACCCTTGCCAAACTTTACTACTATCGGGGCTGGTATGATAAAGCCAAACAGGAATACACCCTGCTTCTTCATCAAAACCCTGACAGTTTTACCGCTAAAGAAGGAATGATACTCTCGCAGCTGATGCAGCGAGACTATGAAAAGAGTTACCAAAATATCGAAGCACTCCAAAAAGAATATCCCCGGAAAACCAAAGCATTACAAGAGCTCAACAAAGCCTATGAGCAAAGCCGCCAAGGAAGTTTTTCTGTCGCAAGCCGATTCGGTGACACTCCCACACAATCCAGTGTCGGCAGCTCTTCGGGCTATTATATAAACAGTCGTCTCTATTCTCCCCGTTTTAACACGCACTACCGTGTTTTTTTAGATGCACAACGCTCTTATGAAAAGCTCTACGGTACCAAATTGCAAAACTATCGTTACGGAGCCGGTCTTAACTACACTTCTAAAACATTCGATGCCAATATACTGCTTGCCTATAATGCAAAAAATATCCGACGATTTGCTCCCTCGATTGATCTGCAGTATGCTCTCAATGACTACCTGAAGGTCGGGGGAGGCTATGCGCTGTTTTCATCACAAAGTCCACTTCGCGGTTTAGTACACGGTACTCGTGCCGATCGCCTTTTTGCAACACTCTCCTACCGATACAGTGATGAACAAGAGAGTGCACTCTCTCTTGAGCAGGTAGATTTTACAGACGGAAACCTGCGCTATGCTCTTGGACTGCGCCATTTTCAACATCTCATTGATGGTCCATACTATAATCTTGACGGCTATGTCTATGCCGGAGCGACACAAAACTCAAAAGATGATGCCCTCTACTACAATCCGAACAATGATGCTTACCTAAGTTTCGAAGCTAAAAACAGCTGGGTACTTTACCGGTTTTATGATATCAGCATCCGACAGACTTTAGGGCTTGAATTTGGGGTGCACTGGGAGAGAGACTACGGTTCCAAGAGTACCGGGGCCTTCTCCGTAGCACAGGAGTGGCGACTTCATGAGAATTTCGGTTTTGGTTTTGGCTACCTGAGGAAACGCTCCTCGTATGATGGAAATCTCGAATATAAAAACGAATTTTTTCTCAATTTGGATGGAAGGTTTTAAGTGAATTTCTTAACGAAACATATTGTATTACTGGTCACCATTGTCACTATGGCAATAGCAACAGTACCCAAGAACAGCTTTCAGGTACTGTGTTATCATAATGTTGTCGATACCATCACCGACCCACAGATTATGAACATCACCACCGATCAACTGATTGCTCATTTCAAATGGTTGCGGCAAAACAACTATAACGTTATTGATATTGATGACATCCTTCAGGCACAGCAGGGGCACAAAGATTTGCCTGAAAATGCCGTACTGCTCACCTTTGATGACGGATACAGCAGTTTTTATACCCGTATCTATCCGCTGTTAAAACTCTATAATTACCCCGCTGTTTACGGTTTGGTCGGCAAATGGCAAGAGACCCCTTATGACAAGAGTTTCATGTACGGCAATGTAACAAAATCTCGGAACATTCTCTTAAGCTGGGAGCATATCAAAGAGATGATGGACTCCGGACTCGTTGAAATTGCTTCACACAGCTATAACGGTCACTTTGGAACCCTCTCGAATCCGCAGGGCAATACCCGTCCTTTTTATACCACACTCATGTATGATAAAACGACCCAAAAATATGAAGATGAAGCACACTATATCCAGCGTGTTGAAGACGATATTAAACGCTCCAGTGACACCATTTTTAAACATACCGGTGTCCGACCGCGCGTCATGTTATGGCCCTTTGGCGCCTACAATGGTATTGTCCAGACACTCGCCGCCAAATACGGTATGCCCATTACCGCCACCTTGGATAACGGCGGCAATTCGCCTAAAGACCTTCCGGCACTCAAGCGGGTTCTCATTAGCAATAATGCCGACTTTGACAGCTTTTTTTGGAGTCTGCAAAACTATGTTCCCAATCCGCAACGTACACTTTATGTTGATCCAAACGAACTTTACGATAGCGATCCCAAAATCATGGAACACAATCTTGGTCTTCTCATTGAGCAGATTCGAAAATATAAAGCGTCTACCGTTGCCGTCAAAGCCTATGCCGATACCGATGGTGACGGTCTTGCCGACATGCTCTATTTTCCCAATAACGTCCTGCCGATGCGCGCCGATATTTTGGGAAGACTGCTGTGGCAGATCAAACGAAGAGCCGGTGTCACCTTTGTACATGCCTGGATGCCGCTAGAAGCGTTTGAAGTCAATAACAAAAAACTCTCGCTTCATAACAGTGACGATGTCAAACGCATCAAAAATATCTATTATGCTCTGGCAAAGCACAGTTTTTTTCAGGGTATTCTTTTTGACAATACCTATGAAAATTCCTACCGACCCGATACCATCATTGATTTTGCCAAAAGCTT
>QNZR01000107.1 GCA_003978475.1 Sulfurimonas sp. | reverse complement strand
TCACCATTTTACTTTATTACGGTGCGGCACTCACACTAAATCGACCTCTGGAGTTTTACGCCGTACCGCTCGTTGTTGTGGTTTGGCTCGCCACGACCTACTATCTTTACCGTAGCAAAGTAGTGGCACGTTTCTAATGCGCTGCAAACTTACCCTCAGTTATAACGGGGCTCACTTTATGGGCTCACAGCAGCAATCCTCTACAGAACCTACCGTTACGGGAACCCTCATCAAGGCACTGGAACAACTCAATATTTCCAGTACTCCGGTCGCTTCAGGTCGTACTGACCGCGGCGTACATGCTACGGCTCAGGTTTTACATGTAGATTTACCGCCATACTGGAACAATCTGGAGAAACTCCAGCGTGCCCTTTCTTTTCAGCTGCCTTCTTCTATGCATATTAAAAAAATCGAGGCGGTCAACAACAGTTTTCATGCCCGCTACAGCGCTGTAAAACGACGCTATCGCTACATTTTATCGACAAAGAAACCCAACCCCTTTGAAGCGGATCTGGTAACGTTTATACCCGAAATTGACTTTCAACGCCTACAGGATGCCATAACACTCTTTGAAGGAACGCATAATTTTGAGATGTTTAAAAAAAACGGTTCTGTCAATCGGAACTTTGAGCGTACCATCTACAAGACACGGGCATATCGCCATAAGCACTACCTGATACTGACCTTTGAAGCCAACGGGTTTTTACGCAGCCAGATACGCATGATGGTCTACGGTTTGCTTGAAATTGCCAAAGGGCATGCGACGACCCGACAGCTCACCGAACAGCTTGCCTGTCAAAAACGCCATTTTACCCATCTGGCACCTCACTGTGGACTTTACCTTTCCGGTATAAAGTATCACTCCCAAAACTAAAACAACTTTAGTCATAAAGACTAAGCTTAATTGATATCACTTGCAATTGTTAACATTTTTTTGCTATAATTTCCTACAAAAATTTAGAAGGACTTTTTATGGCAACACATAAATTTCAAACCGAAGCCAACCAGATACTACATCTTATGATTCACTCGCTCTACTCCAACAAAGAGATTTTCTTGCGTGAGTTGGTCTCCAATGCCTCCGATGCACTCGACAAGCTAAACATGCTCATCCTCACCGATGATGCCTACAAAAACATCACGTTTAATCCACGTATCGATATTGCAATTGACAAAGAGGCCAAAACGCTGACTATCAGTGACAGCGGTATCGGTATGAACAATGAAGACCTCATTGAACATATCGGAACCATCGCCAAATCAGGTACGAAAGCCTTTATTGAAAATCTTAGCGGTGACGCCAAAAAGGACTCCCAGCTTATCGGGCAGTTCGGTGTCGGCTTTTATGCCTCCTTTATGGTTGCACATAAGGTTGAGGTCATCTCCAAAAAAGCCGGTGAAGAGCAGGCTTACCAATGGAGTAGTACCGGAGACGGGGAATTTGAGATTGTCGAGGCCGAACGCGAAGAACACGGTACCACCATTATTCTCTATCTCAATGATGACGAGAGCGAATTTTTGGAGACGTATCGTATTGAGAGTATCATCAAAAAATATTCCAATCACATTCCTTTTCCGATTTTTATGGACAAAGAGCATCATATTCCCGCCGAAACCGATGATGATGGCAAAGAAATAACGCCATCAAAAACGGACATTGTCAATGAGCAGATCAACAAAGCCAATGCCCTGTGGACCATTCCTAAAAATGACATTAGCGATGAAGAGTACAAAGACTTTTACCAAAGTCTGGCTCATAACTCTGATGAACCGCTGGCATGGATGCACAACAAAGCCGAAGGAGCCATTGAGTACACCACACTCTTCTACATTCCTTCTCGTGCCCCTATGGATCTGTATCGAGTCGATTATGAGCCCGGAATCAAACTCTATATTAACCGGGTCTTCATTACCGATGACGACAAAGAGTTAATGCCGACTTATCTGCGTTTCTTAAAAGGGGTCATTGATTCTAAGGACCTGCCGCTCAATGTCAGTCGTGAAATTTTACAAAGTAATCCGGTAATGGCAAAAATCAAAAATGCCTCGGTTAAAAAAGTACTCTCCGAGCTGGCTAAAATGGCTAAAAAAGATACTGAAAAATATGCGACATTCTATAGCGAATTCGGTAATGTTCTTAAAGAAGGACTCTATAGCGATCATGGTAACAAAGAACGTATTTTAGAACTGTTGCGCTTCAATACACTCAAAGGCGACACGCTTGTCAGCATTGAAGACTTTGTCAAAAACGTTGATGAAGACAAAAAAGAGATTTACTATATTACCGCTAAAAGCTCCCTTTCCATGCTCAAAAGTTCGCCGGCACTAGAGCGCTTTAAAGCCAGAGATCTTGATGTACTGATTTTAAACGAAGAAATCGACACGATTGTTTTTCCTATGGTTACCGAGTACAAAGAGTACAAGTTCATTAACGTAAGCGATGCCAAGTTTGAAGAGAGTGACGAAGAGAAAAAAGAAGATGAAGCTTTACAAAAAGAGTTTGAGCCTTTAACCAAAGAACTTAGCGATATCTTGGGAGAACGGGTAAAAAAAGTTGAAATTACTCATGATCTTACCGAATCGCCCGTAGCACTGAAAGAGGACAAAGAAGACCCCAGCTACATGATGGCGCAGATGATGCGACAGATGGGACAGATGGGTGGTGATCTTCCCGAGATCAAACCAATTTTACAGATTAACCCAAAACATGCGCTCATTAAAAAGCTTCAGAGTTCTGCCGATCAAAACCTCATCAACGATGCGGCACTGATACTACTAGATCAGGCTAAACTCTCCAACGGCATGGAGCTTGATGATACACCGGAATTTTTAAGTCGACTCAACCACATGATGGGCAAAGCACTCTAAAGTGAGAGTATCTTGGTGTAATTACGATATAGAGCACTTTGTGGAGGAAAGTATTCCAACATCGTCTCAAGATAACGATCAAAGGGATTGGCAAGGAAAATGAATATCAACCGTCTGCATCACTAAGCTCCCGCGCGAGTCTTTTGGCGGCTTTAAAATCACTTTTGCCACTGGCAAGTTTGGGCAGTGTTGTGACCTGTAAAAATTGGCTCGGGTGCAGTAACGGAATCATATCACTATGCTTTACGGTCGACTGCATGGCATCGGGCATCAGGTCACCACTGTAAAGCAGTACAATTTTTTCCCCTTTTTTTGCATCATTAAGAGCAACGGCAATCAACTCGATACTCTCATCAAAAAGTCTCTCAAGTTGTGCTTCAACACCTCCTAAACTAATCATCTCGCCGCCAATTTTGGCGAAACGGCTATAGCGATCGACAATACTAATGAAGCCGTCACTGTCCACATGCCCCTTGTCGCCTGTTTTATAATAACGAATTCCATCAAGCATCACCATTACTTCAGACGTTGCGGCATCATCACCCCAATAGCCCTGCATTACTTGCGGTCCTCCGACAACAATAAGCCCGTCTTCACCTACAGGCAGTGCTTCCAGCGTATCGGGGTCGATAATTTTGACCATAGTACCGGGAATGGCTCGTCCGACCGTACCGGCTTTGTTTCCTTTTACCACACGCATGGAATCCAGATCAAGCGCATCGGGCATATTGACCGAAATAACCGGAGCCGTCTCCGTTG
>QNZR01000081.1 GCA_003978475.1 Sulfurimonas sp. | reverse complement strand
GATGAGGCCACAGAAGCGCGGGTATCGTATAGTTTTAACGGCCCATGTGAGATCAAGGGAAGTGATCTGAATAATGATGATGTTGAAATTGTGACTCCGGAAGCATTTTTGGCAACACTCAATGAAGATGCAACACTCAATTTTGAAATTATTGTTAACAAGGGTATCGGTTACGTACCAAGTGAAGATATACGTGATGATATTGAAGAAGGTTTTATTGCTTTAGATGCCTTCTTTACCCCGGTACGTAATGTTACATATGATATTGAGAATGTACTGGTTGAAGACAATCCCAATTTTGAGAAAGTGATTATTAAAATTGTTACCGATGGGCAGATTTCACCGCTAGATGCGTTTCGAAATTCTCTTGAAGTGATGTACGGTCAGTTGGCGGTATTTAACAGTGAAATTAATATCCAGGCGCCAAGTACCGTAGAGCGCATAGAAGAATCGGCGGAGCTAAAACAGCTGCTCACGAGCATTGATGAATTAGGACTGAGTGCCCGCAGTTTTAACTGTTTGGATCGATCCAATATTAAATTTGTCGGTGAGATTACATTAATGAGTCAGAATGATCTGAAAAATGTGAAAAATTTAGGCAAAAAATCTTTTGATGAAATTGTTGAAAAACTTGAAGAATTCGGATTTGCAGTTGGATCTGATCTTTCAGATGATTTGGTCAGTGCTTTTAAAAAGAAACTAGAAGAGTAAAGAGGATATAAAATGAGACATCGTCATGGTTATCGCAAGTTGAGTCGTACCAGTGCACATCGTGCTGCACTGCTGAAGAACCTCGCTATTGCGTTAATTGAAAATGGAAAAATTGAGACTACTGTGCCCAAAGCCAAAGAGCTGCGCTCTTATGCTGAAAAGTTAATTACAATAGCACGTACCGGTGATGCCAATGCTCATAGAGCAATATTTGCAGCACTTCAAAGTAAAGAAGCTACTAAAAAATTGGTCAATGAGATTGCCCCGGAGTATAAGGAGCGTAACGGTGGTTACACTCGTATTACACGGACTCGTATCCGTCGTGGTGATGCGACGACAATGGCATTTATTGAGTTTGTATAAATCCTAAGATAAAAGCGATGCTTTTGTCTTAGATAAACGCCCTTTCACACCAATACCCCGTGTGACACTACACATTACCACTCTCTCTTTAACAGGTATTTTAAGGATTGCTATGTCAGTGAAATTTGGATTTGGAACCTACCGAGTGGTTGATCAAAATCTTGAACATGTTCAGGCATTGCGTTTTGCTTTGGAGTCGGGTGTCCGTATTATTGATACGTCTTCGAATTATATGGATGGTGCTTCCGAACGTGCTATTGCCAAAGTGCTTTCACAATGTGATGATACCCAGGATATTGAGATTATCAGTAAGTTTGGATATATTCAGGGCACGCTTCTGGATCAGCTAAAAGCCGATAACCCTTTTCGTGATGTAGTGCCGTACAGTGAGCACTGTTATCACTGTATTGATGCGGCATTTATGCGTGAGCAGCTAAGTCAATCGCTTCAGCGGCTTCAGCGTGATACCCTAACCTGCTATCTTCTGCATAATCCCGAATATTACATGTACGATGCATTACATCGGAATGTTGCGGTAGCAACGGTGCGTGAGACGATGCTAGAGCGTATCTACAAGGTATTTGTTGCACTGGAACATGAAGTCCAGCAGGGCCGCATTCAAAGTTACGGTATCAGTTCGAACAGTTTTGCAAAAGCCTGTAGTGAAGCCGATTTTTTACCGTATGAGGATCTGATGGTTTTAGCGGACAATGCCGCCAGGGAAGCTGGCAGCGGTCGGCACCACTTTACTACGGTGGAATTGCCGATTAATCTTTTGGAGCAAGAGGGTCTTCGATGTGCCGCATGGGCTAAAGAGCAGGGACTACGTGTTATTGCCAATCGTGTGTTAAATGCCCAAAAGGACAATCATATGTTTCGGCTTGCCGATTATGAGCGACCGCGTGAGTATGACTATTATCTCAACAACATATTGGAGTTGTGCGCGCATGAGAGTTTACAGCCTGTTTACAATATTATTGAACAATTAGATGGTAATCGTCATCAGTTTCCATGGATTGGAGCGTATGATGCGTTTGTATTTACGCACGTTATTCCACACCTGCACCGAAATATTGCTGCTCTTGATGATGATGACCAGACAGTACTCATTGAAGAAATCAATCTTTTTTTGGAGCAGCTGAAAAAAATGGTGGCTTATGAGTGTTCCCAAAAAACACGTACGGCGCTTAAAGAGATATTGGATTCGTGTGAGAGCAGCCTACAGCAATGTGCTGTCAATTTTTTAATAACCAGCAAAAAGGTCGATGTTATTCTGGTAGGAATGCGAAAACCTAGTTATGTTGCTGATATTACAGCAATAAATTTATAACGGGTTAAGTAGAATTATTCTATTTTATGTTATATATTTTAATAAGGTTTAATCATGATTCCTTTTACTGACGAAGAGTTACTGGCACCTGTGAGTGATGTCATTGATAAACTGCGCCCTTCGCTTGCTCTTGATGGAGGTGATATTGATTTTCTGAGCGTTAAAAACGGGGTAGTTTATGTACAACTCAAAGGAGCTTGTATTGGTTGTGCCAGTAGTGGTACGACGTTAAAATATGGTGTTGAGCGACAGCTTCGCATGGACATCCATCCGGAACTTACCGTGGTGAATGTGCCGCAGGGGATGGAGCAGCAATTGGACAATTTATAGATTATAGGTAGATGGAGGCAAGTTATGAAAACAATTAATAAATATAAGACTCTTGCCATAGCAAATGAGAGCTTTTCAAAAGCGGAATATGAAAAAGCGTTACGCAACTATGCTTTGGTACTTAAAGATTATCCCAATACGCAAGAGGCCTATAACGGGGCGATTCTCTCTGAGATGGCAATGAGTGGCGAGGATGGTGCTGAAGCACTGTTTGATTACTACGTGGTTTTGCAAGAAGAAAATAAAGAAGAGGCCGATATTATTATCTCTGAAATTCTGGAGAGTATGGATGGTACTTTGGAACAACTTGGACAACTTTTTTCTGAACCGCTGAAACAACGCCTGGAGTTTGAAGATGGTATTCTTTACCATGAATTTAAAGCTTTGGTAGAGCAGGAGGGGGATTTTAAACGAATATTTGAGAATATTATGTTCTCGACGCGCGTCATTATTAGCGAAAAAGAGGATTTTATTGATTTTTTAAAAAATTTAGTCAGTCATGATTTTAAAGAGATGGCATTAACGTATTTGGAAAGTGCTTTAGCTGTCTATCCTAACAATGATGACCTACGCTCTTTGGTGAAACAGCTGGCTCAAGGCGGTGCCGTTGAAAATTGAGGTACCGGGTCGAAGTTTTCGTTATGTAAGTGAAAATTCAGCAATGTGCGATACTGAGACCGCATTTGTACTGACGACGCAAAATAGCAAATACCTGGATGATGCCAGGGCGCGTCACTCCCACACTATTATTGATGTCAAGGAGCTGACGTCTTTATTTGGACTTGAGCGTATTAAGATTATAGGTATTACCGGTACCAATGGAAAGACCAGCACTGCCAGTGCCATCTACTCCATGCTGCTTGATTTGGACTACAAGGCGGCCATGCAGGGAACGCGC
>QNZR01000239.1 GCA_003978475.1 Sulfurimonas sp. | reverse complement strand
TGGTGCAATTATAGCAGCAATGTTTGGAATACAAGCATTTATTAATAGTGATATGTTTCCTAAGTTTTTAAAAGGAAATTGCTTTTTTATGTTGAAAGCAAATGTTGGTAAATTTAGGTTCAGTAATTGAGTTTTTGTATTAAGGTTTATACCCATATTTGCTGAAAAATCCATTCCGCCAATGTATCAGGAGAGCGCTCGGACACTCAAGTCTGTTATTCAGGATGCCCCCTACTTTGACGCCTATAGCGATTTTCAAAAATATACCATGAAGACCAGCGGTTTACAGGGGAGGCTTTACTTTAAATCGCTCCGCCTGCTCCTAACCGGTGCGGAGCACGGCCCTGAAATTTCAGATATTTACAGGCATCTTAAAAACTATTTAGCGGAGGTTGTCAAATGAG
This sequence comes from Sulfurimonas sp., assembly GCA_003978475.1. GTDB lineage: Bacteria > Campylobacterota > Campylobacteria > Campylobacterales > Sulfurimonadaceae > QNZR01. The sequence continues at coordinate 3,244 of QNZR01000239.1, read as the reverse complement.
TGGAATTATTTTAGGACTGGGTGGACTCATCCACTCTCTTATCAGTGCCTATATCTGGGTGGTTATTATTGCGGCCGTACTAAGCTGGGTACGACCGGATCCAAGCAATCCGATTGTTCAGATTCTCTACCGTGTGACGGAGCCGGCATACCAGCTGGTACGCCGCTACATTCCCACTACTTTTAACGGTATCGACTTTACACCGCTCATACTCATTATCGGATTGCAGATTATTGACATTGTGTTTGTCAATATACTCAATGCTATGGTGTTTTAGCCGTTACTTTTTCTTTTGTGTAGTGCAACTTGATGGTATTGAGATCCCGATCTTCGAGTTGCAAAAGCAGATCTTCCCGCGGTTGTTTGGCAAAGGTGACCAGATAGTAACGGTTCCACTCGTTGTCAATAGGCATTAAGGAACGTAACGGATCATCTTCTTGCAGCTCTTTGACATGTAAAAAATCCACACCGTTCAAGGTCAGTTTATATTCCGAGTTCTGCAGTGTCTCCTGCTGATTGTCCGCCAGATAGAGTGCAATAAAAAAATACTCTGCATCGTTATATTGTTTGGGGTAAACCTTATTGAGGTAAATACTTGAGAGAATAACTTCCGTCTCAAAAGATCTGGCAATGGTACCGGTCTGTAAATTGGAAATGGCACGCTCATAATTAGCATCCATTTTAAAAAAATCAAATGCCGTGGTACGAGAACATCCTGAAAAAAACGAGGCAAGCAGCGCCGTCACTAATAAAAATTTCATCTATCAACCTGTCTTTTTACGCTATTTTAGCATAGCAATGCTGTACTTAAACATTTATTTAATGATACTTCTTATATAATCATCCCAATAATTTACATGTAGGAACTTCCTTTTGAAAAAACGTCTTGCCGTAGCATTTACCGGCCCTTCAAACAGTGGCAAAACAACGCTCATTTTAAAGGTGGCGCGACTCTTGATTCATGAACATCAACGCGACGTTGCCATTATTAAAAATGACCCCAAAGACAAAGCGCACTTTGATGTTCCGGGTAAAGACAGCTATAAATTTTCCGATACCGGTGCCGAAGTTGTGGTCACCTCACCGACACGCACAACACTCTTCTCCAAGCGTCACAAAGAACTCGATGAAATTATCGCCCTCCTCGGAACCTTCGATATCCTGCTGGTTGAGGGTCTGAAAAACCTTTCATTGCCGCGCATCAGTATCTTTAGAGAACACATTGATGAGAGTTATTTTCCCTATATGAACGCACTGGCTGTTGATGACTCCATCGACATCAACGCCTATGCACTTCCTCACCATGTTGACGTTTTAGATTTAAACAACCCCCACGATGTCGTATCGTGGATATTAACCCATGCAAAGGTCGTATAAATGAGAGATATTTTTGAAGCCATTCAGCGCAGCTCCATTCGCATAAAAAAAGCTATTGATGTGAAAGACATCGGGTATTCTCAAGAACAAAACAGTTCTGGAGAGACACAGCTGCAGCTCGATATTCAGTGTGACATGATTATTGAAGAGGAGTTTTCCCGCGTCGCATCGATTCATACTATTGCCAGTGAAGAGAAAGAGCATGCTGTTGAACTTCACGACAGCGGCAAGTACTACATAGCATACGATCCGCTTGACGGCTCGTCACTGGTTGATGTTAACTTAAGCGTCGGCTCTATTTACGGTATTTATGAAAAAAGTTTTTCAGGAACCCATCTGGTAGCGGCATGCTATGTAGTTTTTGGTCCTCGTGTCGAGATGGTTTTTGCCCACAACAAGACCAAACTTCACCTTCTGCAGGGTGATCATTGGGAGTTTGTCAAAGAGATTCGCCTCAACAACAAAGGCAAACTCAATGCTCCCGGAGGAACCCAGCAGCACTGGGCACCCTACCATAAAACGCTTATTGACGGACTCTTTCAAGAAGGTTATCGGCTTCGTTATTCCGGCGGTATGGTTCCGGATCTGCATCAAATACTGCTTAAAGGCGGTGGGCTGTTCAGCTATCCGGCAACAGCAGATAAGCCCAATGGAAAATTACGACTGCTTTTTGAAGTCTTTCCGTTTGCTTTTATTTTTGAAAAATCCGGTGGGCACGCTATTGATGGTGTGACACGCATTCTTGAGCGTCCCGTCGCTCATGTGCACGACACCGCACCATGCTTCTTTGGCTCTGAGTACGAGATAGAGCGGGTACGTGATGTCTACACATCCAACCAGTGAGTACGATACCAAACTTGAGAGCGTTTTGGAGCAGCTGCGACGTTGTCAGCAGGAGCATCAGCTCTCAAGCTGCTCCCTGTGTCAGCAGTATTTAGCATGCGAGCTGCGCAAAGAATATGTCAAAGTGGTTTATGAAAGTATGTCCAAAGGAGATACCGGTGGATTTGAATTTTAAATATGTTAAGGATAAAAGCTAAATGAGTTACTACATTACTACACCTATCTATTATGTCAACGGTGAAGCCCACATCGGTCATGCCTACACCACATTTATTGCCGATGCACTGGCACGGTATCACCGTCTTATCGGCACCGATACATTCTTTTTGACCGGTACCGATGAGCATGGTCAGAAAATTGAAGAGTCCGCCAAACGTCATGGTAAATCTACCAAAGAATTTGCCGATGAGATCAGTGCGACCTTTAAAAATCTCTGGGATGATTTTGACATTAGCTATGATTACTTTATTCGCACGACCGATGAAGATCACAAGGTATTGGTACAAAAAGCCTTTGAGACCATGTATGCCAAAGGCGATATTTATAAAGATTTTTACGAAGGACACTACTGTGTGAGCTGTGAAACTTTCTTTCCGGAAACCCAGCTTGTTGATGGCGAGTTCTGCCCTGATTGCGGTCGAGCCACCTCAATCGTCAAAGAAGAAAGTTATTTTTTTCGACTCTCCAAATATGAGCAGAAACTGCTTGAGTATTATGAGGCTCATGATGATTTTATTCTGCCGCGCTCCCGCAAAAACGAAGTGATTAACTTTGTCAAGGGAGGACTCAATGATCTCTCGGTCACACGAACCAGCTTTACATGGGGCGTAAAACTGCCGCAGAGTCTGCATGATGACAAACATGTTATGTATGTCTGGCTTGATGCCCTGCTTAACTACATTACCGCATTGGGGTACGGCAGTGAACATGATGAAAAAATGCAAAAATACTGGCCGGCAACCATACATCTTGTCGGTAAAGATATCCTACGGTTTCATGCTATTTTCTGGCCGGCATTTTTGAT
>QNZR01000229.1 GCA_003978475.1 Sulfurimonas sp. | reverse complement strand
TAATGCGGCAATTGCCATAATTTTAAAACCCATCTCTCCAAAAGCAGGTTTTGCAGCTTCTGCCAATGCATAATCTTTAGCTTTTATAATCTCTGGCAGAGGCAAATTACCAAATACTGCGAAAGTTACAGCAATATATAGAGTCATTACGAATAATATAGCAATAATCATAGATTTTAGCATCAATTTTGCCGGATTTTCCATATCTTCGGCAGTATTTGTAATTACCCTAAAGCCTTCATATGCAAAAAAGGTTAAAGCTATTGAAGAGAATATATTTTTAATAGGTGGGGCATCTTTTATACTTAGTAAATCTGGATTAATGTAAAAAAATGCAATAATTGTAAATAGTATTAAAATAGAGAGTTTAAAAATAACAATAATATTTTCACTTTTTGCAATTATAGAAGCTCCGGCTAAATTTATAAACATAAAAGTAAGCAGTATTCCAACTGAGAAAATATCTACCCAAAATTTATTATCCTGTCCGATTATCATCATTGTTGTATATGTGCCAAAAGTTTTTGCAACCATAGCAATAGCCACCATTGCACTCAGATAAAAAAGTACCGAGACAGAGCCCGAAAATACCCCTTCGCCATAACATTGCACCAAATACTCTACAATACCACCACGGCTTGGATATGCTGCAGCAAGTTTAGCAAGTGAATAACCACTAAGCAGAGCAATAATCCCACCAAAAATAAAAGAGACCCAAACTAAATTTCCAGCAATTGCCCCTGCTTCTCCAAGTAACACAAAAATACCGGCACCTACCATTGACCCAATACCTAAAAATACAGCGCTCCACAGACCGAATGCTTTGTGATCTTGTTTCATGTGTTTCCCTTATTCTTTAAAATTGTAACCAAAAAAAAGGTGAACAAAATACTGCCAAAGCAGCACTCTTCGTATAATACATCAATACGAGTTTTATTTGTGTTAGCCAGGTAGCAGAATTTTGTTTTTTATTTGTTTTATAATGGGAACCGTAAAACAGTAAAAGGCGGTTCTTCTCATATTGAGGTATGCGGAGTAAGAAATTAAAGCAACAGAGACAAGGCGATGAGAACAAGGTCGAAACACCTTCTGTGAGTCAAAACAGGGATGAGGAGCAGGTATGTTCTATAAAACAAGCATCAAATCGAAGATGGCATCAATCTCGCAAGAGGGCACTGAAGTGACTCAAAAGGTCATGGATCTGTTTAAAAAGGTCTATGCAGATGCTATTGGGGGTGCACGAAAAACAGGTCAATCGATTGAGAGCATTACGTATGAGGTGCTCGAAGGTATTGAAGAGGGCTTGATATCTAAAGACCATCAAACTGAAGATATTTTAAATGAGGTGGCAGAAGAGATGGTAGAGCTTATTTATAAGCATGCTCAAGAGAACATTCGCCGAAGCCAAATTAAAAAAAATCTGGCAGAAGAGCATTTTTATGAGGCTATTGAAAAAGAGAAAGCCCATCTTTTAGCATCTATGGAAACCTTTCAAATGTATGCTAAAGAAAAAGAGTTACCGAATTTTGAAAAATATTTACACGTCATAGAAAAAAAGGTTGCTCAAAAAATAGAAGCGATTCATCATCATTTTCGTTCGTAGCCGGCATGTCGATGCATAAAATTTATAAAACCGTGTTAAGATAGTCGTGAAATTATAATGCTTGTGTATAAGGATGAGTCATGAAAGAAGATCAGAGGTTGCTGCTAAGGGCATTCGACGTGTTGCGTGATGTGAGTCTGTTTCGGTTTCTTGATGCTGAGGTGCTGCAAAGCATGCTTGCAGAATGTACCCCATGGCACTGGGAGAAAACCGATACCATTGATTATAGAACAGGAACACAATATTGTTATATTATTGTTTCAGGACGCCTGAAAGTGACGCAGGTTGACCCCAATACCGGGCGTAGTATTGCATTGTTTTTGTTAAAGGAGGGTGATCTCTATGATCTGTTTTCGTTGCTCGATGACAAAGAACATGTTTCGTTTCCCATTGCACTTGACCCCGTTACGGCTCTGCGCATTCCGGTGAAAAGAATGCGTGAATGGATGTGTGAATATCCGAAATTCAACGCGATGTTCCTACCCTATTTGGGGGCTAAGATGCGTGAGTTGGAATCGTTTAGTGAATCGGTTGTTTTTCATGACACGTTGACACGAATTTCTAATCTTATTTTAAAGCATGTATTGCCAAAAGAGGTGGTGAAAGACGAGCATTATTACCCCGTGAGTCTCATTAATAATCTCTCCCATGAGTCACTTTCTGAGCTGATAGGGTCGGTTCGCTCTGTGGTAAGTACGCAGATGCATAAACTTAAAGATGAAGAAATTATTATTAGCAAACGTGGGCATCTTGCCGTTAAAGATCTTGAGAAACTCATGAAAAAAAGTGATTTTTTTAATGAATAAATAAAGGAAAAGTAATGAAAGTTAATATCGTCACAAGTATGGTCGCAGCAACGCTGCTGCTAGGTACCGCAATGTTGTATGCAGAACCCGGAAATTTCGGAGTCAATGGTGAAAATGCCTGGCGCTCCGTTGAACAAAAAAGAATCAAGCATGTCGATGCTTTTGGTGACACCTACTATACGTACCGTGCTGAAAAACCAAAAATTTTCTTAGAGCACGAGGTGCATCAACACCAGCAAAGTATCGACGCATCACCACAAGAAGTTGTGGATGCATTTAAAAACACACTAAATGCCGTCACGCTACTGCATGAGGCAAAGAGCAAGGAGGCCATAGAAACCTTGAAAAAGGTGACGCAGCAGTTACAAACAGCACAACATAACCATCCCAAGCTCAATCAGGTGCTGGTATCTCAAGAGATTACGATTGTGCAGTACCTTGGTGACTCAAAACAGATTGCAGCGTCTCTGGTTTTGGCAGAACGACTGCTCAAAGAAAGAAGCACTCAGAGCGCACGAGAGATTGTATTGCGCTTGGAAGATGCGCTGATTGTTGAGAACACGTACCTGATGTTAAATACGTATGCCGCTAATGTCACCAAGGCGTTAGCGGTATTGGAACAAGGTGTACTGTTTCAAAAAGATGAACGCGATGCTGCTTTGTTACTGCTCAATATGGCACTGAATGATGTACTCAATGAACGTGTTCGCGTACCCATTCCTTTTTTAAAGGCTCAAAATTTTGTACTGAGCGCAGCAGCACTGGACGCTTCAAAGCCTGATGAAATCAATGCCTATCTGGATGCGGCGACAGAAGAGCTGAAGCGGGCTGTTCTTTTAGGATATATTAAAGCAGACAGTAGCGTGTACAAGGCACTTGAACGTGAGATATATCATATTCAAGAGGCACTAAAGGGGCAACAGAAGACCGAGAGTTTTTATGGTCTTTTAAAGCATAAATTTGAAGAGCTTCTCAAGGAGACACGCCATAAAATAATTCAAAGTGATGCCGAAGCCAAGGTTAATACCTACGAAAGAAAAGAAGACAAAAAGGCATTTGAGGAGAAAAAAATCTTTAAGAATGAGGCAATTGAAGATGAACATAAAATGCTAAATACACGACCATAAGGAGTTTGTAATGTGGCATAATCAATGGGTAAATATAGATAGTGAGTTGGTGCAGAAATTTAAAAAATATGCACTGATCGTCGGAGTCGTTTTTTCGCTTTTGGGCATAGCAGCGCTTATTTTTCCTTTTTTTATGGCATTAAT
>QNZR01000080.1 GCA_003978475.1 Sulfurimonas sp. | reverse complement strand
TTTTTGAAGATGAAGAGGCGCACCGTTTGCAGTACTTTCGCTATAAAATGGGCATTTACAAAAAAGAGCAGGCCGAGGCAGAAGCGTTGGGCATTGTCGTCAAAGCTCATGATGCCATTGGTGATGTTCTGGTCTTAAAACTCTTTTTAAGTGAGCTTCGTAAAGCGGTTCAAGAGAAATTTGCCAATGTCAATGCCGTTGAGATGATGGTGGAGCTGACACAAAAACCCATTCTTGTCAAACAGTTTCGTTTTGGAAAACATCGCGGTAAAATGGTTGCCGATGTGGCGGTTGAAGATGCGGGTTACTTAAAATGGATGTTAGCGAACATGGAAACTTTAGATGAAGATATGCGCTATACCATCAACTATTATCTCAACGGTTAGAACATGGTTTTAGTTGAGGTAACGATTTCACTGAGACGGTAAGCGGCGTCGCGGTGACGGCTGCGCGCCGCTTTTTTCCAGAGTTGCTGCGCCTGAGCTATATCTTTTTCAACCCCTTCCCCTTCAAAATACATCATTCCCAGATAGTACTGGGCTTCGGCATTGCGTTCATACGTCGCCAACGGATAGAAGATCTCGTAGGCTCGTGTAAACTCACTCTCCTGGTACCAGGCAATAGCGTCCTCAAGATTTGGTTGCAAATGGTTCCCCTTTTTGGCTATAGTCACAAGCATGAAACAGTATCTGCCTCTTAGTTATCATATCGACTTGGTGAAACTTTTTATTTCGTTAAGTCATAAATCGGCATTTGCGGCATTTTTGTCGTCACTTTTTATTATGGTGGTATTTTACAACCATTTGCCTATAGATATTCTTGCATCATGGTTTGGGTTGAGTCTTTTATATATTATTCTAAAGTTGGCGGTAGTCAATCGACTGCTCTTGCATATTGACAACGATCGACAACGGGCCTATTATATTAGACTTCTGATTGCCGTGACGTTTTTTAGCGGTCTTTTGTGGGGGTCGCTCAGCTGGATTGTTGTTATGTATACCGAGACCAGTTACAGTTTTTTAGTTCTGGGTATTTTATTTGGTTTGATGTCCGGAGCCATCTCAACATTTAGTCCATTGTTTATTGTCTATGTTGCCTATTGTACACCGATGATTATGATGCTGTTTACATCATTCGTCTATTCGGCGGAAGAGGTGCGAACCTATATTGCCATTATGCTGCTGTTGTTTGTTTATATTATTATCTCGGCATCGTACCGAATGTACCGCTCGCTTGAAGAGGCGATTAACTTAAAAAATCTGGTCGAAGCATCACAACGTGAACTTGAAGAGATTAATCTCTCTCTTGAAAGTCGTATTGAAGAAGCGGTACAGAAGAGTCGTGATCAGGAGCTAAAGATGTTACAGCAGTCGCGTTTGGCACAGATGGGAGAGATGATCAGTATGATTGCCCATCAGTGGCGCCAGCCCCTTTCCGCCATTGCTTCAACAGCAGCATCGTTAAAACTCAAAGTGGGACTCAATCGCTACGACAAAGAGTATTTCGATGACAATATTGAAAAAATCTCACAATTTTCCCAACACCTCTCTAACACGATTGACGATTTCAGGCACTTCTTCAAGAGTAATAAAAATGAAGAAGAGTTCCTTATGTGCGAGGTGGCGAAAGGCTCGCTCAGTATTATCGGTACCTCACTGGAAAACAAAAATATTACCGTGACGACAAGCTACCACAGCAGCTACAGTGTCCTGAGCTATTTTAACGAACTGAAACAAGTCTGTTTAAACCTCATTAAAAATGCCGAAGATGTTTTACTGCTCAAAGAGGTCGAACATCCGACGATCTGGATTCGTACGTATAACGATGCGACACATGTCTATCTGGAGATTGCCGATAATGCCGGGGGTTTGGATGAGGCCATCCTGGAAAAGATTTTTGACCCCTATTTTACCACGAAAGAGCGCTATGACGGTACGGGTCTGGGGCTGTATATGAGCAAAACCATTATTGAAGAGCATTGCGGCGGACGCTTATATGTTAACAATACCGAGCACGGTGCCTGTTTTAGCATTGTACTTAAGGCGCATGAGCAAAGAGACGATTGATTTCGTGATGAAATGCGAGCGGATCGACCTGAGTACCGTTAAGCATAATGGCATAATGCAGGTGCGGTCCGGTGACACGCCCGCTCATGCCACTGAGACCAAGAGTGGCTCCCTGTGCGACAACATCTCCTTTTTTTACATGTAATTTGCTGAGATGGTAGTAACACGAGTAGATTCCTTCACCATGATCGACAACGACGGAGTTACCGGCATAGTAGCGCTCTTTGGCAAGGACAACCACCCCGTCATTTGTTACATGAACGGGGGTTCCCACCGCCGCTCTGAAGTCGGTACCGCTGTGGTAGCTTTTAAGGGTATTGTTATACATGCGTGCGGTGCCGAAACGGCTGGTGATGTGTGAGTCCATGGGTGCAATAAAGGGCTGTTTCCAATAGCGTTTTTTGGTAAAGGTAGCGTAGATTTTCATGGCTTCCTGGTATTCGCGCGCCGTACGTTCTTGCTGCTTTTTATTAGGTGTGACTTTAGAAGGAGCCACGGTAATGGTTTCAGAGGGGTAATGCCCCTGAGTAACGTTAAAATCCAAAGTTTTGCCGCCGCCTTTATAGGAGATGCGTATCTGTTTGAGTCCCGGTTGGGTGCGGTAGTTTACGGGAATCAGAGCAATCCGTTTCGAGGTATCCGTAGGGTGTTGTAATAGGGGAATGTGCCGGGTGCCGAAGGTGAGTGTGGCATCGGCAGGAATTTTGGAAAAGGTCAGTACTTTGGCAGTACCTTTGAGCACACTATCAGCTCCGAACAGAGCAAGGGGCAAGCAGAGTAAGAGCACAACAAAATATTTCACGGACGTCCTTTTTAGCTACAATGTGTTTATGGATGATGTCAAAGATATTGTAGCGAAACTTGATGGGAAAATAAACGTTTTTATTACCGGGGGTGCCGGCGTGGGTAAAACCACTCTGACACGCGAGGTTATTACAGCGTGTGAGTCGTCCGGCAAGCGTGTTGCCCGTCTGGCATCGACCGGTATGGCGGCGACACTCTTGGGAGGTCAGACCCTGCACAGTTTTTTTGATCTGGGTATTGCCGAAAGTATTGCCGATTTGGAGGTGCGTAAAAAGCTCGAAATAACCAAAAAGATCCATCGTCGCATTGCTGCGATGGATGTGATTGTTATTGATGAGATCTCTATGGTCAGTGCGACGCTTTTTGACATGCTACGGCTGCGGCTGCTTCAGGCGGCCTATAACGGAGCGTTGTTGGTAGTGGGAGATTTTTTGCAGCTGCCGCCGGTAGTCCGGGGGTATGGACGTGTCTCATTTGCTTTTGAGTCGGAGTCGTGGCAGCGATGTGCCTTTGAGACGTTGACGCTTACCCGGGTGTACCGAACTCGAGACACGGCGTTTATTACGCTGCTTCATGCCGTGCGTTTTGCGCAACTTGCCGTATCGCACCTTCAGATGTTAGATGACCTGGTGAAACCGTTACCCTCGGATTGCGCGTCGGTAACGTTTCTTTTTGGAAAAAACCGGAGTGCCGACGTGCATAACCGAACGCTTTTGAATGCTTTGGAGGGAGCAGTACACCGATTTGAGACAGAGACGGTGGTACATATCAAAACGCTGACTGCCAAAGAGGTTGCACGTTTTTTGGATGAAGCGCGTACACCGGAGGTCTTAGAACTTAAAATTGGTGTTCC
>QNZR01000201.1 GCA_003978475.1 Sulfurimonas sp. | reverse complement strand
AACTGTTAACAATATTAATTTTTTCATGTAACTGCCTTTTTTTAGACTTTACTAATAGTACATCACTTTTTCTAATATTATTCTTAACGGTATCGTTTTTAAAGCTGCATTGCCCTCTCAATCTCACTCTCAAGATCCCAGATGCCCCGTTTTTTCAGATCTTCTATCACACTTTGTGTACACTCCACATCATCGGGCCAGGACCGATGAAAACCATCGACATCACTTTTATTGGTGGCATCAATCATAATCATATCATCGACAATAGTAATATCACGCTGGGCATCAATATTATTGACAATACGCCATGTCAACATGTAGATATTCTCAAGATCATTCTTGGCATCATCCACAAAAATAACAATTTTAAGATGCTCATGCAGTGTCTGAAGCGGTGCATAACATTCATGTAGCGGTCGGTGTTTGCGTACCGAAACTATCGTCACCGGATTTTTGGTATCGACCATGTACTGCCTGACTCCCGTAACTTCAGGAATATTTACATGTATTTTTTCCAACAATGTCCTGTCATCAAGCGCGACAATCTCTCGTATGTCATCATTGGGTGTCGTGGCATCAATACCGAGTTTGCCGCCTACAAGCGCTTCGGGACTGGAGTGATCCAGCGCATCGGTAATGCCTTCGGAAATAAAAAGACGCGCAACACTTAAACGGTTTAATATATAACGGCTAATAGCATCATAATCATTCAGCTCGGGTGCTTTGTCATCGACAAAAATAGCATGCTTGACAAAACTCATCTGCCCCGCACCCCAAAAAACATGCATAAACTGTTTGGCATGACCTTTATAGTGAGGCTTCATCGAGGCAAGAATGAGGTTGTGAAATACCCCGTTTTCAGGCATGTGGTAATCAATAAGATCGGGTGCCGTCGTTTTGAGAAGCGGTAGAAAAATACGCTCAGTCGGCCAGCCCATATATTTATCTTCGAGTGGCGGTTTGCCCACCACCGTTGCCAAAAACACCGGCTCATGTTTATGTGATATTGAGGTCACCTCCATACACGGATACGGCTCCTCAAGCGTATAGTATCCGGTATGATCACCAAACGGACCCTCGATTTTCATCTCATGGGGATCCACCACTCCTTCGATGACAATATCAACAGCTTCGGGGATATAAATATCATTGGTTAATGACTGTACCAAGCGGGCCTTCTCTTTTTTAACAAAGCCGTACAGCAGTAACTCATTGACGCCGTAAGGCAGAGGCGCCGTGGCACACCAGGTATAGAGCGGATCACCACCAATGGCAATAGAGACCGGCATCTTAAGTCCGGCTTCTTTGTACTGATCAAAAAAATGGGAAGCATCTTTGTGAATCTGCCAATGCATACCCAAATGATTTTTGTCATATACCTGAAGGCGGTACATGCCCAGGTTGGCAAGCTGACCGTCAAGGCTCCGGGTGTAGACCTGTCCCATAGTAATAAAGGGACCGCCATCCTGCTCCCACGTTGTGAGAATCGGCAGGTCAAATAAATTCACGTCACGACCGCTGTGAACAACCTGTTGACACTCCCCCTTGCCTTCCAAACGTTTGGGAAAAACATTTTTTAAAGCAAAAAGATCACCTATCATTGCCAGCTTGTCTCGAAAGGAGTGGGGCGGCTTCATATGTAAAAGGTGCTCAATCTCATCGGCTATCGTCTCAATCTCACGCCCGAAAAGCAGTTTGGTCTGCTCATATGACGCAAAGACATTCATGAGTACCGGAATTGAAAAGGTTTGGTTGTTCCGTTTGTCCACGGGAGTCGTAAAAAGAAGCGCTTTGGCATTAGGCTTTTTAATTTCAGCATAGGCAATATGCGGAATCTCCAAGTAGATATCCAAAGGCTCGTCAATCACCTTTAGCATATCGTGCCGTTTGAGTAACGCAATGCTCTGCTGCATGGGGGTTCCTTTGCTAAGTTTCAGAAGCCTCTTTATCGGCCCGTTCAAGTAACTCTTTGGCACCTTTGTCAATAAGACGTTGTGCCATCTGCTTTCCTAAAACTCTAAAATCTTCTTTCTTTCCGACTTTGGTTTCACCAAGTACTTCATTGCCGCTTGGTAGACCCAAAGTCGATTTAATAACCACATCGCCATTTTCCAATACACTGGCATTCACGCCAATAGGCACATGACAGCCTCCCTCCAGCATCTCGACAAAATCCCGCTCAATGGTCGTCTCTATACGGCTGTTTTCATCCTCTAAACGTGCAGCAATAGCCACCACCTCAGGATTGTCAATAGCTTCAATACCCAAAGCACCCTGCCCCATAGACGGAATCATCTCAAAAAGAGAAATCGGATAACAATAGCATACCGAGTCTGAAAGCCCCAGGCGGTTAATACCTGCCGCCGCCAAAATAATGGCATCGAACTCACCCTCTTTCAGTTTACGAATGCGCGTATCGACGTTACCTCGAAGATCCTTAATTTTCAGATCGGGACGCAGGCGTGCCAATTGCATTTTACGCCGAAGCGAAGAGGTACCGACCGTCGCACCTTTTGGCAGTGCATCAATATCGGCATAGTGTTCACTCAAGAGTGCATCACGAACATCCTCACGCTCAGTAATGGCAGCTAAAGTAAAGCCCTCAGGCATCACGGCAGGCACATCTTTAAGCGAGTGCACGGCAATATGTGCTTCACCGCGTAACATCGCCTCTTCAAGCTCTTTCAGAAACAGTCCTTTACCGCCGATTTTAGAGAGCGATACATCCAACACTTTATCGCCGGTAGTAATAATGACATTAAGTTCTACCTCAAGCCCGGGATTTTGTTCTTCCAAAACTGCTTTAATATGTTCTGACTGCCATAAAGCAAGTTTACTGCCACGCGTTGCAATAATTAGTTTGTCCATCAATTATTTAACCTTTACCTCTTTATATTGTCGTTTTGAAGTATCTTTTTTGCCATCAAAAAAGATGGTCGGAGTTCCCGTTACCATCATATTCAATGCAACGTCCATATCATGCTTTGAGTGCTCCAGCACCTCTTTGGCATTGATGTCTTTAAGCGTAATGTTGCTTCCAACCGCTTTATTGAATGCATCCAGAATTTTTTGATCGTCAGTCTCTCGTGAGCTGATTTTGGTATTGTACATTTTCAACACAACATCTTTGACTCCCTTAAGCTCTGCCGCAATTGCCGCTTTGGTAATGGTCACCGCTGCAGGATGAAGTGATGCTAAAGGAAAATGGTAATAATACAACGCAAACGTCTCCGGATACTTTTTCATATAATTAATGGCTTCGGGGGCAAAAGTCTTACAAAAAGGACACTGCGGATCAGAGAAAATAACCACTTTGTGTTTCGCGTCGGCATTGCCAACAAGCAGGTGCGCCGCATCGTAATACTCTGCTTTAAAATCAGGTGCAACCAGATTTTTCAGATGCTCACCGGTCTTCATATTCATCAGCTCAGGAGCAATCATGTCTCCATTGACAAAATAGATCATATTTTGCGATACCGGCCGTTCACTCTTGCCTTGCTTGATAGTTGCATTTAAATTGACAATAAGCGCATCCCACCCTTTAGGTTCACTGAGTGCTTTTCGATCCAGAACTTTTATCTGCAAATTGCTGATATTGGGTTTTTTGGAAAAACTTTTCTTTAAAAAACTTTCAACTTCTATGTTGCTTGCCGCCATCAGGGTCGAGCTTAGTAGTGCGGTCGTCGTCAATAATTTCCACGTCAATGACATCATATTCATCCTTTGTATAGTGATTCGATT
>QNZR01000162.1 GCA_003978475.1 Sulfurimonas sp. | reverse complement strand
TTGTCATGTGAAAATATGTTACAATAGGAAAGAATTTTATGATTAAGGTATCTATGGTATGAATGCGATTTTTACATCGATAAACGGTTTTTTGGAGTCCCTGCTTTTTTTCGATATTTTATTTGGAACGGTTGAGGGCGTGAGTATTCCTTTTTTAGTGGCATGGCTGATTGCCGGAGGGGTGTATCTGACTGTGAAAATGGGGTTTATTAACCTGAGAATGTTTCGGCACTCCTATCGCATCATCAAGGGAGATTATGTTACCAAGGACGATAAAGGGCTAATTGCTCCTTTTGGTGCGCTTACCACGGCACTTTCGGCAACAGTGGGGTTGGGAAATATTGCTGGTGTCGCCATTGCCGTTTCTATTGGCGGCCCCGGTGCGACGTTTTGGATGATTGTCGCCGGATTTTTGGGGATGTCTTTGAAGTTTACCGAAGTGAGCCTTTCGTTACAGTATCGTGAATTTTTAAAAGACGGTACGGTCATGGGCGGTGCTATGGAGTATCTTTCCAAAGGTTTGGCATCCAAAGGTTGGCCTCGGGTCGGTAAGGTTTTGGCAATGATTTTTGCCTTTTTAATGATTTGTGGTGCCATCGGCGGAGGTAATACCTTTCAAGTTTCGCAGGCATTGGGTGCGGTGCAGACAGAAATATCGTTTTTTGCACAATACCCTGTTGTCTTTGGAATGATTTTGGCTGCGATTACCGGCGCGGTGATTATTGGCGGGGTCAAACGTATTGCACATACGACTGAAGCGGTGGTACCGACGATGGTCATCATCTACCTATTGGCGTCATTATGGATCTTAGGAACACATTATGACCAGATTCCTACTGCTTTTGGACTCATTTTTTCTGAAGCATTTGCTCCGAGTGCCGTGACAGGCGGTGTGATAGGTTCTATTGTTCAGGGGTTTCAGCGTGCCGTATTTTCCAGTGAAGCAGGGTTGGGATCTTCTCCGGTCGCACATGCGCCCGCGCGGGTAAAATACCCGGTACGACAAGGTATGGTCGCCTTGTATGAGCCTTTTATAGATACGGTTGTAGTCTGTACCATGACCGCACTGGTCATTATTATTACCGGAGTGTATGACCCGGTAAACGGGCATGCGGCACTGATTGAAGCCAAGCAGGGAGCAGCATTAACATCTGCCGCTTACGGTACGGTAATCAGCTGGTTCCCCATGCTTTTGTCACTCTCTATAGCGCTGTTTGCATTTAGCACGATGATCTCGTGGTCATACTATGGAGAGCGTGCCTGGGTCTATCTTTTTGGAAGCAGATACTCACTGCTGTATAAGTTGATATTTCTTTCGCTCACTGTGGTGGCTACGGTTGTTAGTACCGATCTCATGGTAGATTTTAGTTTTATGCTTATGTTGGCGATGGCACTGCCCAATATTTTTGGGCTGTTTGTCTTAAGCGGTGACGTACAGCGCTCACTGAAAGTCTATTTGGCAAAACTCAAAAGCGGTGAACTTGACCGCGAGGCCATCCGAAGCTAACAGAGAAAGTTTCTATATTATGCTGCGAATGCAGTTTCTACCGGCATCTTTGGCCTGGTAGAGTGCGTCATCGGCACGTTGTAGAATACTGTCTAAGGTGTCGCCTTCTTTGTATTGGGTCAATCCAAAGCTTGCGGTAATGCTTCCGGCTCGTTCGTGCTCAATATTTTCAATGAGCACACGAAATTTTTCCAGAACCTTCACACTGCGTTCAACGTCAGTATTTTTCAGTAAAATAACAAACTCTTCTCCACCCCATCGGGCAAACAGATCGGTCTCTCTGACATACCTTTTAACGGATTGTGCCAGTGCTACCAACACCTCGTCGCCAATGAGATGTCCAAAGTTGTCGTTAAAGGTCTTGAAGTGGTCAATATCTAAAATGGCAAGGCTTAATGGGTAGTTGTAGCGCTTAACCTGTTTGAATTCATAGGCAATGACTTCTTCAAACTTATTGCGGTTGGCAATACCGGTGAGATTGTCGGTATAGGCGTAATTAATGGCTTGAATGTGATCCGTCACATTGTATCGAATGGCAAGGTACTCTAAAATATTGCCCTCTTTGTCCAAAATGGGAGCAATGGTGGCATCAACATAGTAGATTTTTCCGGATTTTGAGATATTTTTAAGTGTACCTTTGTAGACTTTTTTGGCTGTAATGGTTTCCCAGAGTCGTGTGAATTACTCTTTTGGTTGGTCAGGGTGTCGCAAAATGCGGTGATTTTTTCCCAGAAGTTCTTCACGGCTATATTCACTGATTTTACAAAACTCATCATTTGCATAGGTGATTTTTCCGTCCAGATCGGCTTTGGAGACAATGGCAGAGACATCAATGGCATTTTTGTACTCTTGCAGCAGCGATTCATGGCTGCTGGAGACCTCGATCTCTTTTTCCAGTGCATCACTGGTTTCATCGATGGTATGAAACAGCTCTTTCTCCCGGCGAATAAACATGGATGAAAAGTAGCCCAAAAGTAAAATAATCATGGTGATAATCAGGGCTAAAATGGAGTATTTTAGCATATTGTTGGCGGCAATCTCTTCTTCTATAGGGGTAATGACCTCAAGCACTCCCCGTTTGTCACCTACTTTCCATTTGTTGCGTTCCCAGGTTCGATCGGGATGGTTGTTATGGCAGGTGACACATGCTTCAGAAGTCATAAAGTCAGCCACAGCCACACGAATAACCGGCTTGCCGTCAATGATATCACGCTTGGTATAGACGCCATCAGGACTCTGTTTGGTAAAGCGTATGGCTTCACGTTGAAATGTGGTTAAATTACGGTCGGCTCTATTTTTAAAAGGAAACTCACTGTAGAGATTGTAGCGAATGCCGGTATTGTCACTAAAGATGCCGCTTAAGTCATGAATGACGGTTGTCGGAAGCGGAATGACACCGTTAATACCTTCATGGTCATAACTGAATGAAATTTCCGGAGCATAGGCCTTGATGTCCTTGACCACACTGTTTACATAGTACGCACGAGTCAGTTTAATCTGCTTGACGGCATTTAAACTGTGATCAATAATGGTTTTTGCCGAGTTTTTGTCGGTAATGTAAGGAATATACAGCGCCAGGATCCCTACAATAAAGAAGGTGGTAATTACAATGGGCTTAAAGATGTTCGTTCGATTAAGTCGATTATTTGTCATAATAGTGTCTTTTTGTACGGATTATAGTTACTTTTAATGTTTTAGTCAACATTATTTAATTCAAAATCGACCATAAGAGAGAAAGCTTTATGCCACATCATGTACCATATATTTACCCTTATGGGTTTGAGCTATGACATTTTGTTTTATTTTTGTGGAGGAAGTTTGAGGATTATAGCTAACTTGTAGAATTTTTGCACCTTTTGATTTTAGGTATTTTTCTACCGCAATATTATGCGGTTTATCTCCCCAGTCCTCTCCAATCACAAAAATATCAACATCTATTTCTATACATTGAGTGACATACTCAAGTTCATCATAGGAGACAACATCATCGACACATTTTAAAGCTTTCAACATTCTCATTCGTTGGACCAATGGAATGACAGGTACATTTTTTTTATATAAAGCGACTACATCATCAGAAGCAACTCCGACTACAAATTTATTGCCCAGCGTTTTACAGTATTCTAAAAGGTCTAAGTGACCAATATGTAGTAAGTCAAAAGTACCAACGGTATATATGGTCATGATCTATTTCCTTAAGTAAAAATTATTTTACTTATAATACTCTATTTATG
>QNZR01000006.1 GCA_003978475.1 Sulfurimonas sp. | reverse complement strand
CGCTGTAGGCATTGTTCAAGAGGGGTTGATTCGAGTCGAGCTAATGGTCAAAGGACATCACAATCTGCAACGCTCCCTTGAAGATCTTGAAGCCCTGCACTATGTGCTTCCTGATGGCAGCAGTGTTGCCCTCTCCAACTTCATCACTTTTCATAAAAACAGTGGACCGGTACAAATTGAGCATGAAAACGGCTACAGAAAAAGTGTCGTACAAAGTAATGTTCAGGGGCGTGATCTTGTCAGCTTTGTTGAAGAGGTCAAAACGCGTATCGAAAACGAGATCACCCTGCCCGCAGGCTACTCTTTAGCTTATGGTGGCGAGTTTGAAAATCAGCAGCGGGTCTCAAAAAAGCTTACGCTCATCATTCCCATTACACTCTTTTTGGTCTTTATTTTATTGTTTGTTTCATTTAAATCACTTTCTCAGGCCATTTTGGTACTGGTCAATGTTCCTCTCGCCCTGATTGGCGGATTTATCGGTCTCTATCTCAGTGGTGAGTATCTCTCGGTTCCCGCTTCCGTCGGTTTTATCGCTTTATTGGGAATTGCCGTACTCAACGGTGTCGTTTTGGTCAACTACTTTAATTTTTTACTTTTGCAGGGCTACACACTCAAAGATGCGGTTCTTACCGGCTCCGTCAAACGGTTTCGTCCGGTACTCATGACTGCTTCCATTGCCGCATTGGGTCTGCTACCGCTTCTGTTCGCCGATGGTCCGGGTTCTGAAATCCAACGTCCTTTAGCCATTGTCGTCATTAACGGACTCATCAGTTCTACAATACTGACATTGGTCATTTTACCCATTCTCTATCTAATGATGTACAATCGCAAAAGCCGAGCCTCATCATAAAGTCTCCCCTGTTTTAACAGGGGAGACTAATTGCTGCATACCATACCGTTTCATACACTATTTTAAGATATAATGGCACTATTTAAGCAGGAGTAGTGTATGCACGCAGTGATTGTCTCAATATTAACATTGTTCTTATGTTACAGTACCCTAAATGCCGATACAAAGGAGGCTGTCATGCATCAGCCATCCGCTACCATTGAAGGAACCCTGCTTTACAGAGAACGTGTCATGCTGCCTCCTGGCGCATCAGTCACGGTGACTTTGGAAGATTTTCCCTATACGGATATACCCGCAACACGCCTTGCTACCAAAACGTTTGATGCCCCCAAAGCCTCACCTATCGTATTTAGCCTGAGCTATGATCCCGCCAAGCTGGATCCAAACCGCCGCTATACCCTCAATGCTGTTATTGCCCATAAAGGCACGCTCCTTTTTCGCAGTCGCAGCCATGTTGACCCCTTTAAAACACCGCTTCGTATTCTCCTAAAACGCGCAACATCAAAAAACCGGGCGGTTCCTATTGCCAACATTCACTGGAAATTACGGCATATTGAAGGTGTATCCATTGCCTCATCTGAAAAACTCAAAGATCCCAATTTCATTTTGAAACCTGAGAACAAGGTCATTGGCTTTACCGGCTGTAACCGTTTTGTAGGAACTTATGAGCTTAATGCAGAGCAGATCCGTTTTTCAGAAATCAGTGCCACCCCAATGCAGTGCAGCCAGACCATGCAGACCGAACATGCCTTTAAAAACGTATTGCAACAGACGCGTCGCTTTAAGCGCCACGATGACACATTAGAGCTTTTTGACGATCATCATGTCATTGCAAGTTTTAGAGCAGTCTATTTTTAGTGATGGTTCGGCAATAAGATGGTTCGTAAAGTATTTAAAAAGACAAGTAAATCCAGCAAACTTGATGCCCTAATAGAGAAATATCATATTCCCAAAGAGTTTCTCTCCATTAACCGAAAAACGGTCTCCAAAGCGGTGGCAATCGGGGCTTTTGTCGCTGTCATTCCCATGCCTATGCAGATGCTGCTTATTGTCTTTTTACTTCCCATTTTCCGCTTTAATGCCCCCATAGGTCTGTTTATGGTATGGCTCTCCAATCCGCTAACCATGCCCTTTATGTACTATATTGAATACATTACGGGCAACCTACTCCTTATGCGCAACAGCTCGCTGGATGTTGAAATGTCAATAGAGTGGTTTCAGCAGAATATGGGAAATATTATTATTCCGCTGTATGTCGGTACCTTCTTCTACGCCATACTGCTCTCGACCTTCCTTTATTTTCTCATTAACTATCTTTGGGTTAAATCGGTTCACAAAGAGAAAAAGCAAAAGCGCTCACACAAAAAAAAAGAGTGAGCATCCTAGTCGCAGTAAGATGCTAAAAGTCCCTCTTTAAGCCCCAGATAACTCTCTTCTCCAAGTAGGCGTTTGACAATATGCAGACCAAAACAGATGGCAGTTCCGGGACCTCGTGAGGTCATAATATGGGCATCATAGACCACCTGCTGTGCATCACCAAGATAGTTTTTATTGGGTATTTTCTCCTCCACCGAGGGGTAGCAGGTAAAGTTCTCTCGCAATACTCCCGCCGCATTAAGAGCAAACGGTGCCGCACAAATCGCAGCAATATATTTCTTTTTCGAATCCATATCTTTCAAAAGGCTCTGCACCGTCTCATTCACGGCTAAAATATCGGTACCGCCCCAGCCGCCCGGAAGCACAATCATGTCGATCATATCGCTGGTAATGCCCTGCAAAGGACGATCACAAACCATAGCGATATTATTGGCACCTCGCACCGTCGGCTCCTCATCTACATGTGCGACAATAACCTCAATACCCGAGCGTCGCACCACATCAATGATGCTCACTGCTTCAATCTCTTCAAACCCTGTTGCTATGGGAACTACTATCGTCGGCATTCTCTCTCCTTTAAAAGTTATTGACCGGAACGAACCCGTTGTAACAGGTTCTCAGACTGCTTGTTATACTTTGCTATTGTAACTCGTTTTCCATTTGCATCACATTTAAAATAGTCTTGGGTATTGTAACATTCCAAAAATTGTAAATCGCTTCGCTCATTTACATGTAAAATTAATATTATCTAATAATAAAGTGGTTGCATCTTTACCTATGTCCTTTGCCCATTCCCTGTTCATTTTGTGGATATTCAGGATGACAAAGCTCACTCCACGTACAGCATCCATCTATCATACCCTGATTCTTAAGAGCTTTATCAAATGCCCAGTAATGATTGTAGCTTCCATCACGTAAGAAGTTAAATACTGTAACAATATCTGTTGCATTTTCATCTTCTGCTATAGCGATCTCTCTATCAAGATCTGTGATATCTACCACTTCAACAGTACATCCTACTTTCAATGCATCTATTTCAGACTCGGAGCCCTGTACTGTCAAGTCATCATAAAGTGCTTGTATGGCTGAGATATCGTAGACACCTGCTTGCATAGATTCAATTGGCGCATTGATATAACCTAGTGATGGTAAATCCACATTGGTAAAATCAATCGTATCATCCAGCTTATATTTTTGTACCAACTGTTGTACAGCTGAAATATGTTTGTATTCTGATTTTGTAGCAATATTGGTAAACTGTTGCGTACCGAACTTTGCATACAAATAGTTATAGACATCATAGGCCAACCTCTCTTCATTTCCCATAAAAGAGAGTGCGTTCGCAAGTTCTTGAGAAAGGGCAGATGTTGGACCATCTATTGCTGCTCGCACTTCAAGAGGCAACTCTGTACCGGCCACAGGTGTTGTACTGCCATCGCTATCGGAACTGCCGCATCCATTCAACAACATCAATGTTGACACTGCAACCAAACTCAATATTTTTCTATTTTTCATATACATACTCCCAATGTTTAATATAGATAATACGATCCATATATTTTTCATAGTCTAAATAGCGCTATTTA
>QNZR01000175.1 GCA_003978475.1 Sulfurimonas sp. | reverse complement strand
AGCTGTATGATGAATATCCGTTACCAAAATCATCAATTGCCAGACGTATCCCTTTGGCGCGCAGAGCATGCAGCATGGTGACAATCTCCTCTTCGCGTCGCATCATGGCACTCTCGGTCAATTCCAGGGTCAGTTTTTCCGCATTAAAACCGCTCTCTTTTAAAGCGGCATCCAGAAGCTTCGGAAGATCCTGATAATGCACCTGATGTGCAGAGACATTCACGGATACATGTAAATTGTACCCCTGATCGAGCCACTGTTTTCCCTGTTTGCATGCTTCAAACAGCACCCATTTACCGATGTCACTAATTAGGCCTGTCTCCTCTGCCAGAGGAATAAAGCGGTTGGGAGAAATCAGTCCAAGTTCGGGATCATTCCAGCGCAAAAGTGCTTCGACTCCAATAATGCGATTGCTTTTTATATGCACTTGCGGCTGATAATAGAGCTCAAATTCCTCATTGCCAATCGCACGACGCAGGCGATTTTCACACTGCATACGCTCTCTGGCGGTACTGGTCAGCTCATCGGTGTAATAGGAGTAGGTTGAACGTCCTTCACTTTTGGCTTTATACAGTGCCGTATCGGCAAACTGCAGCAGCTCTTCGGCATTGCTGCTGTGTTGCGGAGCAATGACAATGCCGACACTCGATCCGATATGCACCTCCAGTTTATTGGAGAGACAATACGGTTCAGCCAGTACTGCCATCATCTCCTGAGCGACCTGTGCGGCATCTTCACGTCGGGTAATGTGCTCCAGTACAATCGCAAATTCATCGCCGCCTAAACGGGTAATCAGATCGCCTTTACGAATCCGTTCTGTAAAACGCTGTGCAACCCGTTGAAGCAATTCATCGCCCACGGTATGCCCAAGACTGTCATTGACATCTTTAAAATGATCCAGATCAAACAAAAGCAGCGCAATAATTCGATGGTTTCGTGTTGCCATATGAATGGATTTTTGTAAGTGTGATAAAAGAAACGAACGATTGGCAAGCCCGGTAAGTGCATCATAATTTGCCAAATGCTCCAGCTCTTCTTCATAAAGTTTGTGTTTAGTAATATCTTGAACCGTACCTACGGCCGCTTGCAAAGCTCCCTGATCATCAAATTGCAGTTTGGCACGTTCTCGTACCCACCTGATATCATCACCGACAACAATACGATGCTCGACGCTATACGGAGCACCTTGAAGTGCTGCATTCCATGCGCGATCGACATACTCGCGATCTTCGGAATGGACACACTGTAAAAACCGTGCATAATCTATGGAGGTACCAATCTCTATATTGAAGATACGATAACACTCATCAGACCATTGCAGCAGTGCTTTGGACGGATCCAGACTCCAACTCCCAATATGCGCCAGCGCCTGAGCTTCGTTAAAATCATGGTCAATACGACGCAGACTGTCTTCTTGCCGATGCAGTTCCGTAATATCTCGAGCAATACTCAGCACGCCAATTAGCTCGCCCCGATCATTTCTCATTGGTGTTTTGATAATATGAAACAATCCCTTATAGCTTCCGTCGGCAAAACTGAGATGCTCTTTGTAGTGTAGAGCCTGCTGTTGCCGCAAGACATCCTGATCCTGTTCCCGGTAGTGTGCTGCTTGTTGTGAATCGATAAAATCAAAATCATCTTTTCCGGCAATATCAGACTCTTTGGCATGATAAAAACGCTCAAACCTATTATTACAGGTGACATACTTGCCATCGCTGTCTTTGAGCCAAATAAGATCGGGAATGGTATTTATCACATCTCTAAGCAGCTTTTTATTTTCATAAATTCGCATCAGGTCGGTACTTTTTTTATCAATGATGTCAACCAAAAAATTAAAATACTCGCCATGAATGGCTTTAAGAACATTATTGCGCTTAAGCAGACCGACAATGCGTTGCTGCTCATCAATCACAACAAGTTGGCGTGCGTCATTTTGTTCCATCATGGCAGCCGCTTTTTTGAGTGACATACATTGCGATATGGGTTCAAAATCACTCTGCTTAAGTTCACCGAGTGTTGTTGCAGGATCCCATGCACTGCTGACACAATATTGAGAGATATCATGCTCCTGAAGCAATCTTTTGTCTCCATCATCATAAAGCACAACCGCACAGTGTGCTCCTTTGGAGCGCATCATTGTAGCCGCCTGCGAGATCAGCATGGTGCTCTTTATTTGTATCGGTGCCGTGCTCATGACACTGCGAACTTCTTTGGAGTTCGCAATATATTCCGATCCAATCTGACGTAAAAAATCACCCTCATTGAGAACTCCGACAAAGCGATCGCTTTCATCGACAACCACCAGGTGGCGGTATCCTCTGTTTTCCAAAAGAATATAGGCATTGTAAAGATGCATGGATTCGTGAACACAAAAAAGATTCTCGGACATCACCTCTTGCAGTGCCAAAGAGGTCGAAAGATGCTGTGCCACCACATCCAGCGCGTCATGTTCAGTGAAAATTCCGACAGGATGGTACTCATTATCGACCACTACTACAGAGCTTAGTGCGTGGCGGGTCATTATTTGAAGGGCTTCGGCAATGCTATTATCACACTTAAGCGGCATGGTTTGCACATTGACAATTGTTCCTATTGTGATTTTTTGCATTTTATAAAACCAGTCTTATTTATATAATGCATATAATAATTAAAACTCATTAAATACAACCTTAATGAAAATATAAACACGATGAGGTAAGCAGTATTTTATTTGTATTTCTTATGAATTATGGATAGATTAAGAGAGTCGATCCCGATAGGTATCATAACCAAAGGTTTTGAGTATTTCAACGGTGCCCTCTTTTTTTATCAGTGCCAAAGAGGGAAGCTGTATGCCGTTAAACGTGGTGTTTTTTACAAAAGTATAATGAATTTGATCTTCAAAAATGATGGTATCGCCCACGTGAATCGGAGTATCAAAAGCGTAGTCACCCATAATGTCGCCCGCCAAGCAGGTATTACCCGAAAGTCGGTACACATAGGGTTTTTCTCCGGGTTTTCCCGCTCCACGCACATCGGCACGGTACGGCATAGCCAGAGTGTCGGGCATGTGGGCTTCAGCAGAAGTGTCCAATATGGCAATTTTCATGCCGTTATCGACAATATCAAGTACCGTAGTCATCAAAAAACCACATTGCCACCCAATCGCTTCGCCCGGTTCCAAATAGACATCAATAGGGTGGTAACGTGCTTTAAATGTCTTAATAACATCAATAAGCCTTGCTACATCATACCCGGCTTTGGTGATCAGATGGCCTCCTCCGAAATTAACATAACGCAGATGCTTGAGATAGATTCCGAATTGTTTCTCAAATGCCTCCAAAACTCGTTCGAGTGCGCCGACATCTTCTTCACATAAAGCATGGAAATTCAGTCCGTCGAGATACGGTAACACCGAGGGGTCAAAGTTTGCCAGGGTTGTGCCCAGACGACTGAAAGGAGCACATGGATTGTAGAGCTCTGCAGGAGATGCCGAACATTCAGGATTGACACGCAACGAGATGGCAATATCGGGGTTGACCTGTTTGACATGAACACCATAGCGCTGTAGCTGCGCGGGGGAATTAAAGACAATATGATCTGAAATTTCAGCAATTTTAGCAATCTCGTTCTCCTTAAATGCCGGCGAATAAGTATGTACCTCACCGCCCATTTTTTCATGAGCCAGCATGGCTTCATGCAGACCGCTGGCAGTGCAACCGTGCAGATATTTTTTGATTAAGGCAAAGGTACCGTGCATCGCAAAGCCTTTAAGTGCCAAAATGATCCTGGCACCGCTTTCTTGTTGAACCCGATCCAAAATCTTCAAATTTTGTTCCAGGAGTGCTTCATCGCAAAC
>QNZR01000046.1 GCA_003978475.1 Sulfurimonas sp. | reverse complement strand
TGCCACTTCTCTCACTGTTTCAAGTCCGCTGAGATCGACCAGTTTGGCTAGTTTGTCTTCATCGAGTTCTTTCACGCCATCTTTTTGATATCTTTGCAGTATAAATTCTATGAACGCTCTGGCTTTGTCATTGTGAAGCTTTTCAATGAACTCCGACTCTTCTACCGCTACGACTCTTTCGCTTTGTGTTTTTGTAGGTGAGTAGGTAATCAACAAAGTATCTTTTACCTCGTTTACCACCAATAAGCTTTCTTCCATCAGTAACATAATACTCCCTTACTATGTTGACTCCAACCAACCACCACCCTTTATAGAAGGGTCGATTAGTTTTGAGTGAGTATCTGATTCTGAGTAAGCCATTAAACACCAAACCTAATATGAATTATGTTGTTCTATTATAGCTTGTGTTCGTAAAAAGAGAGGTTATTTTTTCTAACATTCTTCAATAGTATAGCATATATATCATTATGCCTATTTGGCGTAATGAAAAAAACGAGCGCCTAAAATCCTTTAGAAAGTACCATATAGTAGGAGTAAACGAAGGTTAATTTACAAATGGCTGTAAAAAAACACTCGAAAGTGTCCAGAATGTATTTCATCACATGTTATAAAAAAGAGCAAACGAAGTGAAAAATGAAAATGGATGAACGAGAGTTATTTAAAAATGTCATGGTTGGCTTCATGACTGATGAAGACCCAAGACTAGCTATGTTAAAATGGGTTACGGAACAACTAATGCAGATAGAGGCAGAATCTAAAAAAGGACATTATCCACAATAAGGAGTATTGTAGTGACCTATTACACCATTTTAGCTTTTGTGTTTGGAGGTATGGGCTTGAGTGCTTTGGGGTTTTACTTTTTGCGCAACCTAAGACGCGAAGAGCAGCTACAGCGCATTCATGCCATTCCTTTCAAAGATGAGCACCGAGCCCTACTTGAAAAAACACCGCACTATAGCCGCCTCAGCAAGCAGGATCAAAAGAAGATTGAACGCTCCATTATTGAATTTGCTTATACCAAAGAGTTTATTGGTGTAGGGCTGGAGGTAACCGATGAGATGAAAGTCATCATTGGCTTTTACGCCTGTTTGTTACTTTTACATGTAAAAACGCGATACGCTTACGAGAGCCTCAAAAGCATCATTATTTACCCTTCTGCCGTCATGGTGGAAAACATCTCTTCGCAAGGAGGTATCTACACCAAGGAGAATTTCATCATTGAGGGGCAATCGGCAGATCATACCGTGGTCATTATTTGGGATGCGGCACAACAAGAGGCCTATCAGCTGCGACATCACAATGTCATTATTCATGAATTTGCCCACGAAATTGACTTTATGACCGGCGAACTCGACGGCGTACCGCCACTGGAAAAATCCAAATATCACGAGTGGACGCAGCTACTCTCAAAAGAATTTTCCTCACTCCACCATAAAGTGTACCACGATCTGCATCTGGGAAAATATGAACTTCTGGGAACCTACGCCGCTACGAATGAGGCAGAATTTTTTGCTGTTATCAGCGAACGTTTTTTTGAATCTCCCCACAGCCTGCAACAGCACTTTCCCGAGCTTTATGATGCGCTACAGAGTTTTTACAAAATCGATGCTCTGGCTCTCGTCAAAGCAAAACATTAATGCAAATGATGTATACTGTTTCAAAAGGAATGTGTGATGGATGCTATTGAAAAAGAGCTGCAAAGCCGGAAAAATGAGATACAAAAAGAGGTCGAACTTCTTTTTAAAGCCAATATGCGTATTACCGACTGGGATGTTCCCGAGGCAGATGATGCCAAAGCGGCTAAAATACTCGCAGCAATCATACAAGAAGCATTAGATAACATTAGAGCCGATATTGAAAGCGGAACGTACGATAACTATTAACATAAGGAGCTAGCGTGAGTTCACACAAACATCATGAAAAACTAACCCAGATTAAAGATGCCGTCATCAAATCCAAAGAGTTGAGTGAGGAAGAGAAAAGCAATACCATTAAACATATTGAGGCGTGGATTGTTGAGGACAAAGCCGAAGGCATCATTGCCGATGAACTTTTAGCCATTGCTTCGGGAATACGCCCGATTCTCAAAGAGTTAGGGCTGCTCTAAGAGCATCTGCCACAACAACGAATCAATCATGATCTCTCATAAAGTAGTGAATTGTAGTGCCGTAGCCTCACTTATGGTACTGCTAAGTGCTTGTCAAAGCAGTTCAGAGGCCACTGTTTTACATGTAAATAACCAATGTGTTCCTAGCGGTAGCGGTCACGACTACCGTGTCGGTGTGGATCAGCCCTACTCCAATCTTTCTGACGTTCCGTGGGATTTGCTCGGTGCAGGCGATACCGTACGCATTTTCTACCGACCGACACCCTATAAAGAAAAAATTCTGATTCGCAGCGGCGGTAGCCCGGACAATCCGTTACGCATCTGCGGTATTTCCGGTACCAAAGGAGAGCGTCCGGTTATTGATGGAGAAGGAGCACGCAACACTCCTGAAGATCGAAGCGCCTACAGTAACTATGAGCCCATGGAAGGGCTGGCGGTGGTCATGATCTACAATAAAGACTACGACCTCAAAGACAGCAATATTGTCATAGACAATCTGCACATTAAAAACGGCAAGAACACCCTCTCCTACACACGCACCGATGGCACAACAGACCATTATGAAGAGGGCGCCGCATGCATTCGCGTCCAAGCAGGCAATAACATTGTCATACGCAACAATGAGCTTGAAAACTGTAGTAACGGTATCTTTACCATGTCGCAAGGTTACAATGAGGCGCATCTGACCCGTAATATTCTCATTGAGGGCAACTACCTGCACGGACATGGACAAACAGAAAGTTCCCGGCAGCATGCGCTGTACATTCAGGCCATCGGAGCAACCTATCAATATAACCGTTTCGGACCCAATGATCCGGCATCGTTCGGTACCACTCTTAAAGAGCGGGTTGCAGGTTCAGTCATCCGCTACAACTGGTTTGAAAGCGGCAGTTCCCGCTCCCTTGATCTGGTTGAAGTTGAAGATGCGGCACCGTGGTACATTGAGGCGCAGTACCGTCAATGGGCGGCTGCAGAAGGGGAAACTATTGATGCCGCGCGTTTAGCCAAGGTCAGAGCAGCCGAAGCGGCCTACCGTTCCACATATGTGTACGGAAACTTTTTTGATCATATCGGCACGCAGAGCGTAGCAGGCAGTCTGGTACATTACGGATGGGACAACGACCCACAACTCGCACGAAAAGGGAGGCTCTATTTCTATAACAATACTGTCTCTATTCGTGAAGATCGCGATGATACCTGGCGGTTTCGGCTCTTCGATATGCGACTCTATAACGAAACTCCGCCGGTCACTCCGGCACAAGAGACCATAGAAGCCTTTAACAACATCATCTATTTTGCCAGCGAGACCCCCAAAGCAGAACCGGCATATATGTGCATGAGCAATAACAGCGGTACCGTCAATTTAGGTGTCAACTGGATTAGTCACGGGTGGCAGAGTGCTGAAGCTCTAAGCGAGTGCTACCCCTACGCCGCCTCGGGTGAGCGTCCGATACTTAATGGAGCAGCCAACCTTATTGACACCCGAAATGCCCCCGTTCCTATTGACCTTGCCACCCTTGCTACCAAAAACCTTGAGCGTATTCATAACCGTTCCCAAAATCCTTTGGAGGCGACACAGAGCCATCCGGTTACCATGCAATACCTTCGGCACCAACAGGCACAGACCCGTGCCAATGCGAAGGATCTGGGAGCCATGCAGCTGCTTCAGACACGGCAGTTTTTACCGTACCTTCTGCTACTGGATTGATGGCAATACCTCCCTTGCACTCTATGATGAAATCGCCTGG
>QNZR01000140.1 GCA_003978475.1 Sulfurimonas sp. | reverse complement strand
TGTGCTATGATGCGATTATTGTTGCGGTAGCCCATCGGGATTTTAAGACGTTTACGATGCAGGATTACCGACGCATTAGCACACAACCCCCTGTGATTATGGATATTAAAGGAATGTTAAAAGAGTACACATGGAGACTGTAAGCGTTATTATTGTTGAAGATGAGTGCATTGCTGCCGAGTTTCTTAAAGAGATGCTCGAAGAGCAGGGGGCAGAGGTGCTTGACATTATCGATAACGGTAAAGAGGCTATTGATGTCTGTATTGCAAAAAAGCCTGACGTGATTTTTATGGATGTTATGCTGCGTGACAATATTAGCGGCAGTGAGGCGGCAGTTGCCATCAGTCAGAAAATTACTACCAAAATCATTTTTTTAACAGCGTATGTTGACGGTGAAATGGTAGATTATGCCGTAGCCTCCGGAGCGGCAGCTTACCTGACCAAACCCTATAATGAAGCCCAGATTATTGCAACACTACGGCTGGTGACGGCGGTAAACGATGAGGTGATGGCTCCTGAGTGTCAACCCGAGAAAATCTATCTTAAAGGGGGTTACGTCTATTTAACCCGACACAAACGTCTGCTCAAAGACAATACCGAAGTGGAACTCGGACCCAAAGCGTTAAAGCTGATTGATCTTTTGGCATCGCAACCCAATATCAGTATCTCCCATGAACAGATCTGTATGCATGTCTGGGAGGAGCTGGTCAATGACAAAACCCTGCGCTCCCTGCTCTTTCGCATTCGTCAGGCCACGCATGATGCTTTTATTAAAAATGTCAGCGGTACGGGCTATATGATACAAACAGAGTCCATGTCATGAGGCGCTGGAGAGTATTGATGGTCTATCACGAAGCCTAAGGAGTGGCACATGCATAAGTTAATGACGTCGATATGTTTGGTACTCTCTGATGCTTTGGTGCTCCTTGTGGCACTCTATTTGGCACACTATAGTCGTATGTTGCTTGAGCGTACACCACTTTTTTCCGGATACGAGGAGAACATTACCCATTTTTTTCTCTCCGGACTATTGTTTGTTATTTTTATGATAATCAATTTCTCATTGGGGCTATATACCAAGCGTAACGACTTTTGGGAAGAGTTGCGTCGCAGTTATATGTCGGCATTTTTACTGCTTGTATCGATTGTGATGATACTTTTTGTCACCAAGTCAACCGAAGCATTTTCACGAACCTTTTACGTACTGATGTTCGTCAACCTGCTTTGGCTCATGCCGCTGGGTCGTGTGGCATGCAAGAAACTGCTCCATAAACTGGGATGGTGGCACATTAACGCTTTTTTAGTCGGTAATGCCCAACAGGTTGAGAAGCTCAAGCAGGATTTGGCCATTAACTGGTATTTGGGCTATTGCAGTGTCTCAAGCATCAATGATGCCAAAATTGTTTTTATAGCCACGCGAGATATGGATGTGAATCTTCTTGAAAAGCTCATTCATCAATATAAGCGTTATGTCAAAGAGGTCATTCTCATTCCCTACCTGCATAATATCAGTTTTGCCAACTCCGAAATTATTGACCTGAGAATTGGGCGTATGAGTTTTATTAATATTCAAAATCAGCTCTTTATTCCAAAGAACATTTACATTAAAAAGGGTGCCGAGTTTTTGCTGATTGTACTGATGCTGCCTCTTACGGCTGTGATAATGAGCATTATTGCCGTAGCCATCAAGCTTGAGAGCCGGGGAAGCGTACTGTTTAAACAGCAGCGTTTGGGTAAAGACGGAAAGATGTTTGAGTGCTATAAGTTCCGAACGATGTATGACAATAGTGAAACGCTGCTACAGCGCTATTTAGATGAACATCCCCAGGAGGTTGTTTATTATGAGGTGTATCATAAATATAAAAAGGATCCTCGCATTACACCGGTGGGCGCACTGTTGCGCCGGTGCTCTTTGGATGAACTGCCTCAGATTATTAATGTACTGAAGATGGAGATGAATTTGATTGGTCCGCGTCCTTACATGCTGAAAGAAAAAGAGAAAATCGGTGAGGCTATGGATACCATTTTACATGTAAAACCGGGTTTAACCGGATTGTGGCAGATTAGCGGACGTAATGAGCTGAGTTTTGGTGAGCGGGTGGAGCTGGATGTTTGGTATATTCAAAACTGGTCACTGTGGCTTGATTTTATTATTTTTGTTAAAACCTTTGTTGTCCTGTTGAGCCGTCGCGGCGCGGCATGACGGTTTAGATTTTGAGTTTTAAAATTTTAAAGCTCGGTGTTTGAACCATTTTTTCAAATAGTGATTTGTCATAAAGATCCAGTAACAGTGCCTGCACCAAAAAGCTGTCAAAAGCAGCCGTATTGAGATAGATGGCTTTGGTATTATTGTAGATAATGAGAATATACGGCGAGTTTTTATTGTACTGTTTCGATGCCGTAATGGTGCCGTTTTGCGTTATGAGAACACCGTAAATGACGGCTTTAGCTCCGTCATTCCCCTGCATCTCGCCACGGCGCAGATCGAATGTAAAGGTGTCCCCTTGAATGATGGGGCTGGCCGGATGGTAGGGCTGCAGCAGATCGGAGATATAAAGCTCAGACGCCATACCGTGACGCTGACCGCTTTGCAGGTCGGTCTGAGCAAAACGTTCGATCGTATTAAAGGTCATGAGCATGTCGCGATGTAGCATAATGTAGGTATTGCGTCCCCGTGCATCTGTGGGAATGTTATAGTTGAGTTCTTGAAAAATATCATTAAGGTTGTTTGTTTGAATAACATAAGGCAGCACCTCTTGCTTGTGCTGCGCATGTCCTTCCAGATGTTTTTGAGAAAAATACCGTGCGGCATTGGCAACAAAGTTCTGGTTAGACGAGAGCAGGAGTTTGGCAATCAGATAGGTATCGCTGCCGTGCCGACCGTTGTGAATGAGGGTGTTGTTGCTGCCGATATAGTACCAAAGCGGCCAACCGTAATCCCACCACGAGTAAATAAGATCGTTGTCGGTATTGAGAGCGGCAAACTGTTGCAGGGCGATGACATCCTTCTTTTTAAAAAAGCAGGGCGCAACCGTGTTATTGACAACGACAATATTGTAGAGCATGAGTACCAAAGCTGCGAAAGTACCCAACACGGGAAGGTGTTTATGGGAAAACCGACGATCAAGAAGATAGAGCAGATAGACAAAGCCAAATGCCAAAACGGGTGTGGCGAACATGCTAAAACGCATACCTAAAAACGAGGCGCCATAGCCCAAAAGCAGTAACGGCAGTGCCACAAGAAAAACCGGTCGGGCAATAACCAGCAGCACATAGCCGGCCGTAGCCAGCAGTATATAGGCTTGTGTTCCTACGAGTATGGGCGATATTTTTAAGATAGAGGTATCCACAGCTTCAGATACGGTTCCAAGCGTATTGGTAAAGTGATAGGTTGCATCAGCACCCTGAAGAGTGATGGCGTGCTGGGCATGCAGATAATCACCTGCACGTTTAATTATTTTGGAGTGATCCACCAGCAGCAGTGCGGCAATGATGACAATAAGGCTGAGAGCACCTGCAACACGGCTTTTTAAGACAAGCGGTACCATGATGAGCGCTACGGCAAGCAGTGCTGCAATAATGAGTAATGAGGAGTGATACCAGTAGTAAAAGCCCAGCAGTGAAACCAGGAACATGACGCCCCAAAAATAACTTTTTCGTTGCAGTCCCAGCAGTAGGGATGCCACGGCAAGATAGGGAAAAAACAGGTTGAGGGTATCGGTATCCATATAACCCAAATATGAGCGCGTATAAAAATTAATCCCGATGCCGCCGATTAACGCGGCATAAAACCCGACTCGAAGCAGCTTGAGGGCATAACCCATAAGTACAATGGGGATGACCACAAGGGATGAAAGTAGT
>QNZR01000171.1 GCA_003978475.1 Sulfurimonas sp. | reverse complement strand
TTTATAATCTAAAAGAAGAGGAAAAAGAAACAATTATCAAAATAATTATTTCTTTTTTCAATAACAAAAGATAGGTAAAAGACTATTTTTTAATTTGAAAAGAGGTCCAGCCGCTTCCATTTAGCCATCCAATGACAGACTTTCCTGTTGTTTGTGCGGTAAGAGCAACTGTCAGTAACATTTTCTTTCCATCTGCAGTAGCGGCATTAGAGATTTTCATTCCGATTTTTTTGTTGTCACCTGTACGTTTCATGACAATATAACTGCTACCGTCTGTATTGGTACGAATGCTGTCAACAGTTCCCCCCACCCACGCTGCCATAACACTGGTACTAACTAAACCCGTAGCCAACATGGCAATTAATAATTTTTTCATCTTAAATCCTTTAATACTAGAAGTTGTAATGGTATTATAATGCGCAATAGTTTTGTAAGAGTTCGGTCAGAGCATATGCAAGAAAATAATAGAATAGAATGAAAAGCGATAAAATATTATATAATGTCATGGTAAAGGTATTGGAAGATGATATGGCAACGGGTAATGACATTAATTCAAGAAAGGGGATGGAAATATTTTGTTTATAAAGTTGTAATGAAATTTTGCAGACAAATCGATAGTTTTGATTTCACCACGGCACGTAAGCCGTTGCCTGAATTTGTTTATATGGGTGTCACACCGACCAACAACCCCGAAATAGAGACACTGCGCCTTCGAGATAGTGATGATTATGCTCTGGAGCTTCCTTTTAAGGGAAATTTACATGTAAAAAAATCGGCTATTGCTGCGATTATTCATATCTATTATCCGGAACTCTCTTCTGAGATTTTGAGATATCTTCGTCACATACCTTTGACTACCGATCTGTATATATCGACAGATACGGACGCTAAGAAATCTGAGATTTTACAGCAGTTTTCCCATTACGGCAACGGTAGTATTGTGGTTAAAGTAGTTGCCAACAGAGGTCGGGATATTGCTCCGATGCTTGTCGGTTTCAAAGATGTTTTTGATACCTATGACTACTTTATTCATCTGCACTCAAAAAAATCTCCGCACAGCGATGGTGGATTACTGGACTGGAGGCAGTACCTGTTTGAAAATCTTTTAGGCTCCGAAGCCATTGTGCGTTCGCATCTTTATCTTTTGGAACATCATGTCGGTGTGGTGTTCCCTCAGCATTTTGCACCCTTGCGCATTAACATTAACTGGGGGTACGATTTTACGATGCTCAAGCAGCTTTTAAAGCGTATGGGAGTTGCCTTGAATTCCGAACAGTTACTGGAGTTTCCGTCCGGTTCCATGTTTTGGGGACGTACCGATGCGATTAAGCCGCTGTTGGATCTGGAGCTGTCTTATTCGGATTTTCCCCGGGAGTCCGGACAGATTGACGGTACTTTGGCACATGCCATAGAGCGTTCTTTTCTCTATGTCTGTGAAATAGCCCACTATAAATGGGCCAAGGTGGCACGACGCGAGTATTATCCGCTGAAAAAGACGCTGCTGCCGACCTCTGTGGAACAGATTGACACGCTGTTGCCGCGCGTGTATCGTCCTCTTTTTAACCGGTATGTGGACGGCGGCGGCAGACTGGACAGTACACTGCCTGAATATTCCCGTTACAACACCTACCCCTCGTCTTGCTCAAAACCCCGTCTAAACCTTATGGTACCGACAATAAACGCCAAGGAAATTTTTGGCGGTATCGCGACGGCACTCAGGGTTTACAATGCTCTACAAACCGCACTGGGGCATGCTTGCGATTATAGAATTATTGTCGATATCGGTAAAATCAGCGAGGAGACAAAAGCCAATTTTCCCCGGTACCACTTTGCGACAAACGTCATCGATGATACCGTCGCCATGCAGGTAGTTGAAACTGTTGAACATAAACAGCTGCATATCCGCAAAGACGATCTGTTTCTTGCTACGGCATGGTGGACGGCATCGAGTGCTTTGTATCTGCTGGAAGATCAGGAACGTTTTTTCAATGTGTCACACAAACTTCTCTATCTTATTCAAGACTACGAGAGTCATTTTAATGCATGGTCGGCATCGTGGATATTCGCAGAAAATACCTATAAGGCATCGGAACGCATTATTGCTATTTTGAACTCGGAAGAGTTGGCCCTGTTTATGAGTCGCAGATATGATTTTTACGATACGTACTATTTGCCGTATACCATTAACGCAGGTATTCAAAAGCAACTTCAGTCGGTGACACGAAAACGACAGATTCTGTTTTACGGCAGACCTACCGTGGCACGTAATACATTCGATATTATCGTCGATGCACTCGCGTTATGGCAAAAACGCAACCCGATCACTTCTCAATCGTGGCAGATTGTCTCTTTAGGAGAGCAGTACCCCGATACGTATGTCAGTCATGTTGAGCATCTGCACATCATGGGGAAAGCCCCGCTGCATGAATATGCGACACTTTTAAGTGAGTCGATGATCGGTATTTCGCTTATGGTCTCTCCGCATCCGAGTTACCCGCCGCTTGAGATGGCTTATGCCGGTATGAAAACCATCACAAACAGCTATGAGGGGAAAGATCTGAGTCAACGTTCCGATACTATTGTCTCATTGGATATTCTCTCCGTTGAGGCAATCGCAGAGACTCTGGAGCGGTTGTGCGATGAGATTGAGACTAATGGTTTTAGTACAACAGAGCATGGCGTGTCGGCGCTCGATATTGACATGAAACCTTTTTGTGCGCAACAGTTGAGTGATTCGTTGTGGTCTTGATTGTCCTTTCTACCTACAACGGCGCAGCGTACCTTCGGGAATTTTTGCATTCACTGCAACAGCAGAGTTATTGTGAGTGGCGATTGCTGATACGTGATGACGGTTCGCAAGATGCCACTCTTGATATTGTCAAAGATTTTTTTTCGGATCATCTGGAACAGCTTTGCATCATTCCATCGCATCACAATGTCGGCGTGCGTGAGAGTTTTAATCGACTCGTTGAAGCAGCACTTCAGATGCCCGAATGTGAGTATGTCATGTTCGCCGATCAAGATGATGTCTGGAAGCCGGATAAAATAGCACAGACTCTGAATCTCATGAGACATCTTGAGCTTAGACACACAGCAGTACCGCTTTTGGTACATACCGATTTACATGTATGTGATGCCGATCTCAATAGTATCGATCCTTCACTGTGGCATTATGAAAAGAATGACCCCAATAAGTGTACACTCGGCTATCTACTCTACCAGAATACGGCTACAGGTTGTTCCATGATGGTCAATAAGAGTTTGCTGGAGCAGGCATTTCCTGTTCCTGAAGGCGCCATTATGCATGACTGGTGGTGCAGCATGGTTGCTGCCGTATTTGGAGCCAGTGACTTTACTGCCGAGGCAACACTGTATTATCGCCAGCATTCCAGTAATACGATTGGAGCCAAAGAACATAAACCATACGATATTTTTAAAAAAACCGCCAATATGCTTTTGTGGCGAAATGCACCTTATCTTGAGCATCTTGAGCCCAACCGAAAACAGGCATATGCTTTTTTGGAGTATTTTGATGATGTCCTGACGCCACACCATAAAGAGTTGCTGCATTTTTTTTGCAATATGGAGCAGTACTCCTGGTTCCAAAAGCGTCGACAGAGTATCCGGTTTCAATGTTTACGGCAGGGCTGGATACAAAATATCAGTTTGCTGTTGCGGGTGTAATGATGACACATCATACGATTGCCGTACTGCTTTGTACCTACAACGGAGTGCAATATATTGAAGAACAGCTGCGCTCACTCGAGCGCCAGTCCTGCCGGAATTTTGATCTTTACATTCGTGATGACGGTTCGAGTGACACGACACGTGATGTGATTGAACGGTTTCAGGCTGCAACATCATTGAG
>QNZR01000008.1 GCA_003978475.1 Sulfurimonas sp. | reverse complement strand
ACTTTAATTTCGGGTTTACTCAGATCCAGCTTCTCTCCCCGTCGCATTCCAATAGCTACCTTGCAGCGCCCCCGACACAAGTCCAGCAGACGAATCACATCCAAACCCTGCTCTTCAAGTGTATCGAGACCGACAACACCGATGTCGGCGGCCTGATGATAGACATAGGTGGCAACATCCTGATTGCGCACCAGTAAAAATTTAAAATCGGGAGTCTGCAAAATCAGTTTTCGATCATCAAACACAAACGTTTCGCCAAAAATGGTCTCAAAAATTTCCAACGTCTCCCGGGCAATGCGCCCTTTGGGCAGAGCAACGGTTAACATGACGCTATCTTGGGTATCATCTGTTTCATTCCTTTAAAAATCAGTAACTCATCTACCGTGGCATGCTGAAACACCTTGTGAAGATGCCTGGCATCACCGCCGGTAATAATAATGGGTTTGTTGTGTCGCATTACCTCACCATACAGCAGTCTTAAAAAACCGTAACTTATGGAGTCTTGCGTATTTTTCGGCATTTTATCCAAATCCAGCTCAAAGTTAAATGAGTTGCTCAGGCGGGAAGAGATATTGGCATAACTTGCCTGCATGGCATGGATGCCGGGACAGATAAATCCGCCGCCATACACACCCTGATGCATCACATCTACCGTAATGGCACTGCCGGCATCAATAACAATACCCTCATCAACCGCTTCACATGCCATAATTCTGTCAATTCCCATACCGTCATAATATTTTTCAGCATTAACATATGACTGTAGATTGATCCAGTTGGGCATCTGCTGCAGTGTCGTCTCCAGATCTGGATTGACATTAATATAGTACACCTTACACGAGTCTATCAGTCCATCAAACTCCTCAACAGACTGTTTATAGGTATGCGTGCTGCCGTCATAAAAATGCATGGAGGTATTGCCGCTATCACACAAAAGCATTACAGGGTACCTTTAGAGAGGGGATGGCACTGCACAACGGTTTGCATCAGGTGTTCAGCCTGCAGATGGGTATAGATTTGAGTGGTCAGCAGTGAGGCATGCCCCAACAGCTCCTGTACCACCCGCAGATCGGCGCCGCCGGTTATGAGCGCCGTAGCATAAGAGTGTCGCAGGACATGCGGAGAGACATTGAGATATTTTTGCGTTATGTGATATGCAGAGATCCGACTCAACTGTTTGCCTCTGCTGTTGAGCCAAAGGGTACTGCTTTCATGGGGTGATGCCTTACGGTAGGCAGCAATCGCCTCCATGGCTTCTTTGGCAACGGGTACATAACGTTCTTTGTCCCCTTTGCCGTGACGAATGCAAAGCCACGAGTTTTCAAAGTCACGCATATCGACATGCAAGCATTCACTAATGCGCGCTCCCGTAGCATACAAAAACAGTATCAGGGCATAATCTCTCAGATGAATCCACGTCTGCAATGTCATGGTCTGCAATGCTCCCATAATATCATCATACGTCAGATACTTCGGCAGCGATGCCGGTAGTTTGGAGAGTTTAAATTTTGCAAACCCTTCAATAAAGTGCTGTTTGTGGCAAAAAGAAAAAAAGGCATTGAGCGTCGAAAGCTTGCGGTTCATCGTGCGGCGATTTTCTATTGTAGAGAGCGTTTGCAGCAGCGTGTCACCCGTAAGCGCTATTAACGGTGTTGCCGTCAGGATCTCAATAGATTTCAAATCACTCTCATACGCGGCAACGGAATGCGATGAGAGTGCTTTTGTCACGGTAATGTACTCAATGAACGCTTCAAGCTCATTAGACATGGAAATTTATCTGAGCTTGAAGAAGGTGCTGTTGACAAAAAAAGTGGCATCGGCGGCATAGACCAAACCCTCTTCCAAATCAACATCATACACGCTAACGTGTGCCAAATCTTTGTCCAAAACAATTATATAACCCTCTTTTTCCAGTGCATACACAGCGTCATCGGTAACAATCAATCCTAAAAAATGCGCAAAATCAAATTTTTTAGAAGCAATTTTTTCCATCGACGGGGTCAGTGAGACAATATCGCCCTGCTTGGTACAAATATAGATAACGTCATCTTTATAAACCAGATCACGTACTTCATACGGGGCACGCATCTCGCTTGAAGTCAAGGAGAAAATTTTGTGCGGTGTTGCGGCAACTAACGTATTGCCGTCAACGTTAAAGTGTACAATATTGTTAAAGTACGGCTCCGAACTGACAATCATCGAGCGTACGACTTTTTTTGCCTCGGTATTGACAATGACAATTTTGCCGTCAAGAGTTAGAAACAGTACCAGATCTTTAAGAAAATAGGG
This sequence comes from Sulfurimonas sp., assembly GCA_003978475.1. Taxonomy (GTDB): domain Bacteria; phylum Campylobacterota; class Campylobacteria; order Campylobacterales; family Sulfurimonadaceae; genus QNZR01. The sequence goes on along the minus strand of QNZR01000008.1, from coordinate 1,599 downwards.
GTTGACAATTCGTGAATCTACCGCAATAGGGGCACTGCCCTGCTCTTTAAAAAGAAGCGCTTTTGAGGCTAGTGAATAAATTGCCATCTCGTTATTGGCAAAAAGTATGGCCAGAATATCACCCTGTACCGCTGCGGCTGCCACGGTTTTTTTAAGTGCAAAATTTATCTGTTTTTCGTCTTCACTTTTAAGCGAATGCAAACTGACATTACCGACGCTTGTGCTCGAGATAACCCAGCCGTCACTTTGAGAAATAAACCGGTGTTTTGGTGTCAGCGTGTATTCTAAAAAGGCATCGGGCGTCATAATTTTGCCGTTATCGAGCACGGCACCGTCTGAAGTAACATCGACAATTTCGGCATGAAGCGACCCCGTCATCTTCCAGGGTCCTACCGTATTCTTTGGAATATAATACTCTTTAGAGCTACAACCGCCCAGCAGCAGCAACAGCGTTGCCGAGACCGCAAAAAGAGCTACTGTCTGTCGCACCTATTTGACCCCATAATGCATTAACGATTTGGCTATCTTGTACAAAGCAGAATCTTGAGAAATTAGGGAAAGTTTTTGATGCGCCTGATCAGTCTGATTGTTTTTAATCAGCAGCAGCGCACTCTCTAGTGTTGCCAAATCTTTATAGATTGCTTTTTGTGACGATGCATAATGTTGCAACTGCGTCGCATTGGATTGGCGGGCAGCCACCTCATAGGTGGCAAGATCGCGAATAATGGCATCATCGGATGCTTTGAGTGCCTCCAGAGCAGCAATATCATTGGCGGCGACCGCTGCCGAATATTGCCATGCGGCAAACAGCTTGGGATTTAAAGCAGCAAGCTCAGCTTTGGCGGCATCGCTTGGTTCTGCTTGCAACGTCGCTAAAATCTTGCTTGCCTCCAGAGCCTCTGACTCTTTTTTAGCATCATTAACGGCACTAATAACAACGACGGCAATAATCCCTGCCACTCCGGCAATAATGACAGTTTTGTATTTCCCCCATAAACGTTCTGCTTTAACGGCACTTTCAAAAAACTTCTCTTCAGAATTGAGTTCTTCTTTCACCATTTCAATATTTTCTTTAAGACTCAAAAAAGCTCCTGTACACTCTATTGTATTTAAGTGCCATAATATCCAAATTTGAATTAACATTGTTTAAACACACCCTGAAATATACGTAGATGTAAGATTTTTTAGTTACAATTAACACCTAAAAAAATACATGTAAATGAGACAAAGGTAACCAATGACCCTCAATAACGACCTCTTAAATCGACTTGAAACCCTCTCCTATTTGGAGATTGCTGATGACAAAAGGGCAGAAATCATAGAACAGCTTAATGAGATTGTCGCATTTGTCGAAAACCTTTCTGAACTCGATACCGACGGTGTTGATAAAACATTCTCCATGACAGAAGCCGCTACATTGTTACGAGATGACACACCGGAGTGTCATCCACAAATTCATACCGATATTATTAAACATGCGCCTCAAAGTGCCGATTCTTTCTTCATTGTTCCCAAAATCATTGAGTAGCGCATGCTGCATGTTTACGGAATAAAACATTGTGATAGTGTTAAAAAAGCATTGAAATTTTTTCAAACACA
>QNZR01000102.1 GCA_003978475.1 Sulfurimonas sp. | reverse complement strand
GCTATTGGAGAAAAACAGACCGTAAAACTGGTATTTGATTATTTTTTTTAAGATGCTTTGATATAATCATTGCTTAAAAATACAATATGGAATTTACATGTATATTGATGAACTGAAATTTTCACTATGGGCAGATTTTATTGAGCGTGATTTTATTACCACCGGACTAAGAGCGTACATTGCGCAGGGCATTGTTAACGGAGCAACATCGAACCCCTCGATTTTTAAAAATGCCATTTTAAACTCTGCGGCATACAAAGAACAGCTTTCAACATTGCGACATTTATCGCCCAAACAGCAGTATGAAGCAGTTGCCATAGAGGATATCCGTAGTGCTGCGGATGAATTGCGTGGTTTGTATGATCAGGGAGACAGCGGTTATGTCAGTATTGAAGTAGACCCTTTTTTATGTGATGATGCAACGGCAACGATTGAAGAGGCGCAGCGTCTGTACCATGCCATAGCGCGTCCTAATGTTATGATTAAAATTCCGGCGACTTCGGCGGGTTATGAGGCGATGGAAGTGTTGGTGGCTTCGGGTATTGCCGTGAATGCTACCCTGATTTTTAAAAAGGAACAGGCACTGGCATGTCTCAAAGCATTTGAGCGGGGTCTTGAAAAAAGTGCGCAACGTGTCGATACTGTCATTAGCATTTTTGTCAGCCGTATTGATCGGGCACTCGATGAGATACTCAAAAGCAAAGGTATCGCACCGTTACGTGCAGGTATTTACAATGCATCACAAATTTACGATGCCATTGAGCGTGCCGGTGTTGCCGACTGTCGTGCCCTTTTTGCCAGTACCGGCGTTAAAGGGAGTCGGCCGCAAGCCTCGTATTATATTGAGGAGATGTTGGCGTACCATAGCGTCAATACGGCACCGCTTGATGCGATTGATGCCTATGTGAAAACGGGTATGACACGTCCTAAGCTTCCTGTTGATGCGGAAGTTGTGCAATTGTTTTTTGTGTCGCTTCATGAAGCCGGGATTGACTTTGATGCACTGTTGCAGCAGCAGATCGACGATGGACTTGACGCGTTTAAAGCAGCATTTCAAGAGATACTGGATGCCCTGCAATAGAGACTAAATAAAGGGAACTTATGAGTGAAAAAGGTCAATACGATATTGATGTCGAGGCGTTGACATACGAGACATTAAAGAGAATCCGAGAATATTTAAAACGTCTTGTGGATGCGGGCGGGAGTGATTTACATATTAAAGCCAACGCGGTGATACGGGCACGAATTAACGGTGATATTGTGCCGCTTTCAGGCGATATACTCTCAAAAGACGACGCCATGACGTTTGCCAAAGAGCTGCTGCGAACCCGTTTTAGCGAGTTTGTAGAGAAAAAGGAACTGGATTTAGTCTATCCGTTTGATGACAACACCCGTTTTCGTGTCAATATTTTCTTTCAGATGGAGGGTGTCTCCGCCGTTTTCCGGGTGATTCCGGTACGTATTCTCTCTATTGACGAGCTGAAACTTCCGAGTGCTCTTCATAAACTTGCCGAGAAAGAGCGGGGGTTGGTGCTGGTAACCGGCGTGACCGGTAGCGGTAAATCGACCACGTTAGCTGCAATTATTAACGAGATTAACTGGAAGCGGCGCAAGCATATTATTACCATTGAAGATCCGATTGAGTTTGTTCACCGCGACCGAAAATGTATTGTTAACCAGCGCTCGGTAGGTCAGGACACACACTCTTTCGGTACCGCACTGCGTGCGGCACTTCGGGAAGATCCCGATATTATTTTAGTAGGAGAAATGCGGGATCTGGAGACGGTTGAAATTGCACTGCATGCCGCCGATAGCGGACACCTTGTCTTTTCAACCCTGCATACGCTTGATGCCAAAGAGACGATTAACCGTATTGTGGGAATGTACCCCAAAGAGGAACAGAATCGGGTGCGTATTACACTCGCCTCGGTACTACAGGGCATTATTTCGCAGCGTTTGATCCCTACGGTTGATAAAAAGCGCATTGCCGCGTTGGAACTGATGCTGCCGACGTCATTTATTCAGCAGTTAATTTTGGAACATCGTGATAATGAGATTTTAGATGCCATTGAAGCGGGCAAAGAGATCTACGGTTCTCAAAGTTTTGATCAGGGCATTTTGGATATTTACAATGCCAAGCTTATTACCAAAGACGAGGCGTTTAAGTACGCGACATCACCCTCAGACCTGAAACTTCGTATGGATGGCATGGTTGCTGTGGATCGTCGTAAAGATGTCAAGCGTGTCAAGGAGCCCGAAAACCCGGATGAAAAAGAGGAAGCAACATTTCATGAAGATGAGATCTTTGCCCTGAAATAGTCGTTTTTAGCTGAGGTTAAACATAACAAAGGTAGAATGTCGCTTATTTTATTCAAAGGATCTACCTATGTTAGAAGGTATTATTAGAGAGAGTATCGGCAAAAGTGCGACCAAAGCATTGCGCCGTGATGGTTATCTGATTGCTAACATATACGGAAAAGGGCTTGAAAATATCAATGCCGCATTCAAAGTGAATGAGTATATCCGTACTGTTCGTAAGAAAGAGACGTTAGCATTTCCTGTATCTATTGAGGGAAAAGCGTTGAACCTTGTGGTACAAAATTATGAGGTTCACCCCGTAACAGGAGACCTTTTACATGTAGATTTGATGGTAGCGCAACCCGGTGTGCTGACACACTATATGGTTCCGGTGACTACCGAAGGCATTCCTATCGGTGTGAAGAACAAAGGAATGCTTAATGTTGCGAAAAAACGTTTACGTGTTAAAGCAGCGATTGAGGATCTTCCTAAAAGCATCAATATCAATGTGACGGATCTCGATTTGGGTGACTCAGTACTTATTCGTGATATCGCATTGGCCGATAATGTCAAATTTACCGATGCCGATCGTGTATCGGTACTTAGTATTATTAAAGCGAAATAATCATGCTCATAGTCGGTCTGGGAAATCCCGGACAGGCTTATGAATATCATCGTCATAATATTGGTTTTTTAGTTATTGACGAACTGATTCGACGATGCCATGCCATTGAGATTACCAAAGCTTCTTTTGAAGGCACGCTCTACACGTGCCGTGCGCACTATTTTTTAAAACCAACCACATATATGAACCTTTCCGGTCGCTCCGCTGCTGCAGTAAAAAACTTTTATAAGATCGATGAGGTCATTGTAATTCATGATGATCTGGATCTGCCGTTTGGGGCACTGCGTTTTAAAAAAGGCGGTGGTCACGGTGGTCACAACGGCCTAAAATCGATGGATGCGGCAATATCAAGAGACTATATCAGAGTGCGTATGGGCATTGGAAAACCCGAACATAAAAGTGCGGTAGCCTCATATGTTTTAAGTGATTTTTCCACAGTGGAGCAGCCGTACGTTACGGAATGGATTTCCAAAGCGGCTGATGCGGTTGAACGGTTGCTTCATGAGTCCGTTGAAACGGTTGCCTCGGGGTACACTGTTAAAAAGATTGAGATAGAATAAGAAAAAATTCCTTTTTTTGATGGGTGGACAATGCTGGTATTTAGATATATTGCACTTCATTATCTCAAATATTTCGTCGTCATCCTGTTTGCCTTCATTCTTTTTAGCGTGGGCTTTGACTATATGGGTGTGGCAACCAAACTGCCTGATTCTGCCAACCTGGTGGTTATGTATATTGTCTATAAAGTATTTTACTCCATCGATATGCTGCTGCCGCTGACGCTGATTTTTGCCATGATTGCCACCAAGGTCTCCTTTATACGTAACAACACGTTAGTGGCATTTTACTCGCTTGGCTACTCAAAAGTCGATATTTTAAAGCCTTTTGTCGTTGTCTCCATGGCGATAATTGTACTTTTTGTTGCCTTGCACTCCACCTCGTTTGCCCGTGCCGATGAGTTTGCAAAAAATATT
>QNZR01000237.1 GCA_003978475.1 Sulfurimonas sp. | reverse complement strand
GAGTTTGGAAATGTTAATAGTAATTTGATCTCGTATCGGCGACAATGTATCACCTTGTCTATAGGTGATTTGGGCGCTTTTGTAGTTTTGTATATCGTAAGATTTTTCGACGGTAGCGATATCTTTGAGATAGATGGGAGACCCCATATAGGAAGCGACAATAACGTTTTGTACATCTTTGACGCTTTCAATGGCATTTTTAATACCGAAAATCATAATGCCACCGTCTTTGACGTTGCTTTTGACATCAGGAACATTAACCGCCAGTGATTGTAGGGCCTTCTTGATTTGACCCAGTGAGAGGTGATACCCAGAAAGCTTAAAAAGGTCTACTTTGACATTAAACTGCTCCTTGTGTTCTCCTTTAAGTGTTGTTTTAGAAACATTGTCAACTTCATTGAAATCCTGTTGAATATCACGAATTTTTTTAAAGAGCTCGACATTACTCAGTGTGGAGTGTTCTTTAAGATAGAACGCAATAGAGACAATAGGCACATCAATGTCAATGTCAAAAGGTTTAATGAGCGGCTCCATGGCGCCTTTGGGGAGGAGTTCCATATTTTGCATGACTTTGTCGTAAAGTTTCAAATTGGAATCTTCACGATTTTCGCCAATCTTATACATAACGTTAACCATACCGACATTGTCGGTAGCGACTCCGTAAATATGTTTAATGCCGGCAATTTCACGTAGTTTCCGCTCCAGGGGTTTAACAATGATATTGTCAATTTCCTGAGGAGTGGCTCCCGGTAATGGCACGATGATGGTACCGCCGCTAATGGCAATTTGCGGATCTTCCTCACGAGGCATAATAACCAAAGAGAGGTAGCCGATACTTAAAAGAAATATAGCTAAAATGGGAGTGAGCGGATTGTAAAGAAATATTTTTGCCAAATGTCCGGCATAGTCGCTGACGGGTACGTTTGAAATATCATGTTCGCTAGCCATTACTGCTCCTAATCAAAGGTAATTTTTGCATAAAGTCCCGGGTACACCACTTTCCCTTCATCGTCAAAAGAGATTTTGACTTTAAAGGTGTGTGTCATTGGATTGGAACTGGGAATAATAGAGCTAATGGTACCCCGGTTATTAATATCTACCGAGGGAATAGAGACTCCGACTTCTTTACCGATTTTGATGTGCTTAAGATTTTTTTCCGAGACCTCGGTCACAATTTTGAGTCTACTTAAATCAGTAAGTACCAATGCCGGCATACCGGGAATTGCCATCTCGCCCTCGTTAATATTTTTTTGGACAATCACACCGTCATTGGGGGCTTTGACACGAAGATAGTTGTACTGGTTAAGAACCTCTTTGAGGCGTGCTTTTGCCTGTTCGACCTGTTTTTTTGCCACTTTGACCATATCCCGAAGATTCTTTTCGGCAAGAATAAGGTTTTCGAGGTCATATTTGGAGACAATATGTTTTTCAAAAAGCCGGCGGTTCCGTTCAAGGTTCAAGACCACGTTGGTATGTTGGCTCTGGTGCATGTTGAGTGCCAAAATAGCTTGTTGAATGCCCAACTCTACCTGTGCTTTGGCGCTGTCGATCTCTTTAGAGTCAATCTCATAAAGCAGCTCACCTTTGGTAACACGATCTCCCTCAGCAACACGGACACTTTTAATAAAGCCCATGTAACGGCTAGTAAGCATTTTCTTGTTGTCTGAGACCACGCTGCCGGCAATTTCAAAGGGTGCGGCATGGGCGGCAACATAGATAAGTATCCATAACAGTAAAGGTTTCATCTCTTCTCCTAATAAGCTAGTTTTTTCACTTGCAATACCTTGTCGGTACGCGCATTTTGCAGCTGAAGCAGTTTAAGCATTTTTTTCAGCTGCAATGACTGTTTAATCACGACATCATTAATGGAGGCAAGCCCCTCTTTATAGCGCTCTTGGTAGTTTTTGAAAATCTCTTGCGTCAATTCAAGCTCTTTTTTGAGACTTTCAATCTGAAAATCATAGTTCTTAATTTCAGTTTTAATCTTCTCATATTGTAGCGCAATTCCTTTTTTTGCCAGAGTGATCTGCTGTTTCACCTTAAGCTGTTTAATGCGTTCCTGTTCAATGGTAGCGGCATCAATACCACCGTTAAAAAGGTTGATCTTGGCTTGAAAACCGACCGTATAGCGATCATGTTTGGCAAAATCATTCAAAAGTCTGTCGTCACTGCTGCCATATTCTGCAAAAGCACCGATTTCTGGAAGATTGGCAGCGCGTTTGACATCAATCATCTTATTTTGTATTTGCAAGCCCAGTTGTGCTTTTTGAATGTCTTTGTTATTTGAGAGCACATCATCAACGCTTAAGTTACAGTTAAAAGCATCCAGCTGCAGTACCTGAATGGAGGCGACCTTGGCATTAAGTAAAAAGCTGAGAAACTGATAGGAGAGCTCTCTGTTGGCCTGTGTCTGAAAAATCATGCGCTGGACATTGGAGAGTTTAGACTCAACTTCCAGCAGGTCAGTACGTTTGGCATAGCCCTCTTTTTGCATCTCAACCGTTGCAAAATGAAGCTGTTCGATGTTCTCTTTAATGGTGTTCAGGTCTTTTTCAAAAGCATCAAGAAGTGAAATGTCATAATAGACTTTTTCCAGCTCATATAGTTTTTGAGCAACTACTTTTTGTTTGTCATATTGATTCATATGAACCATGTTGGCGGCAATCTCTTTATAGCGACTGAGTTTTCCTCCCGTATAGAGTGGAATCATGTATTTCAGGGTCACATCAAAGTGATTGCGCTCATCAGGATAGTTGAGGTCATGAGGTTGGGTCTGTAGCAGTTGTACTGCTGTTCCAGGGTTTTGCATGATGGAGCCAAACGCGCTAAAGTCACCTTCTGATGCTGAAATAGCCTGAGACACACCGCCTAAAAAATCACTAAAACCAAAGTCTTTAAAGTTGGCTTCACGGCTTTGGAGTTTAAAACCAAATACATTGCCGGCATCATTGGAACGCAGTCCCATTAGTGTGGCATCAAGCGTTCCGTATTGGTAACCCTTAGCAACTTTTTGACCCAGTTTAGCGACAGCAACATCGAATTGTGCAATGTCAATTTCAAGATTGTTGTTCATGACGATCGTTTTGGCGTCTTCTACTGAGAGATGCTCATAGGGCAGGGTGTTTTCGGCAGACGAGAGGGTAAAAAAAAGAGATAAAAGAGTGATCACAACAAGAGGCATTCGTACTCCTTTCAAAAAACAAAATAATACGTGGATTATACAAAAAAGTTACTTATATAATTATTATTATATTTTTTAATGCCATGGTTTTACAGGATATTCCTCTTTTAAAAGCTATCGAATTTGGTTAAAATGGCACCATTGAAACAATAAAGGTATGGAAGATATGGCAACGATAGGAATGAGTGATATTAAAAAGGGCGTTCGAATGGAAATTTCGGGAGTGCCCTACAAAGTAGTTGAGTTTCAACATGTCAAACCGGGCAAGGGAGCAGCCTTTGTTCGTACAAAAGTCAAAAGTTTTTTAAACGGCAAAGTGATTGAAAAGACTATTCATGCCGGGGACAAATTTGAAGTACCGATACTTGAATACAAAACCATGCAGTATCTTTATGACGATGGAGATATGTTGCAGTTTATGGACAACGATACGTACGATCAACTGGGTTTGGTGTATGACCAATGCGACGAGGCGATGAAATGGCTCAAGGACGGCACCAATGTTGATATGATTTTTTACAAAGGTGAAGCGATCTCTGTTGAAGTTCCGTCCACTATGGAGTTTGTGGTAACTCAAACCGGTCCAAAAGACAAGGGCGATACCGCCAGCGGATCTAAAAAACCTGCCGTGATTGAGACCGGTGTTACCATTCAGGTACCGTACCACATTTTAGAAGGTGACAGCATTAAGGTCAATACGGTTGACGCGGAATATCTCGAAAAAGTCAAATAGTGTGATAT
>QNZR01000146.1 GCA_003978475.1 Sulfurimonas sp. | reverse complement strand
ACGTTGGCGGTCAGGCAGCGCTTTATTATCAAACAGCAGATACGGATGCTGATGGATTTTTCCACCAAAACAGCTCGATGGCAAATATCGGTTTGCAGTTAAATGTAGACAGTGATATTGGCAACGGATTTGGTTTGGGTGGTCAATACACCATGCTGGGAACGTTGGGCTTAGAGAAAAATCTGGTAAGCAACATTAGACAAAGTGCAAACGGTGGTTTAAACGGTGGGGCTTTAACGAAAGTGTACATTACCAAAAAAGCAGGTAATACTTTGGTTAAATTGGGTCGCCAAGAACTTCCTAAATCATTATCACCACTGGCATTCTCTGAGTCTTGGACAGTATTTAAAAATACCTTTGATGCTGCGGTAGTGATTAACAGTGATCTGCCGGAGACCACGTTAGTGGGTGCTTATGTCTCAACATCAAACAAACACGGAGATTTAAGTAACTTTTCTGATTTGGTGGTTAACAGCGCTCTACCGGTTGCCAAAGGCGCCTATATGCTGACAGCAGCAACAAAGCTGATTCCTATGACGGCATTAACATTGTCGTATTATTTTATGGATGATGTTAATGTTGCCGGTGATTCATCTGCGATTTGGGCTGATGCACAAATTAGCGGTCTTCCGGTAGCGATTGGACTACAGGCCGGTACTATTATGCCGGACACTGCAGGACTTGATGATACGGTAGCATACGGTATTAAAGTAGGCGGAACGTTTGGTCCGGTAACTGCAAGTTTGGCCTATACTTCTGTCGATGACGGTACTGCGAAATTTCAAAATGTTGGAACAGGTGTCAAAACACCACTCTATACACAAGCAATTTATAACCAGGCGTTCATTAGTCAAGACTCTGATGCTTTCGGTCTGAAAGCAGCCATGGGTGTTGGTGCCGGCAAAGTGATTCTTCACGGTGTTATGGCAAGCGGCGGAGTCAATGATGCTAATGACTATAATGAGTTAGACATCATTTACAAAACCAGCGCGCTAGGTATGGATATGTTTGCAGCTTACATTCTTCGTGATCATGATGATGCAGGAATTGACGCTGATCATATTCGTTTTTGGACACGCTACAACTTCTAATCTAAATACCATTTAGATATTTTCGGGAGGGGGTTCTGCCCTCCCGGGTTTTCAACCTCTTTTTCCCTGCTATTATCTCTTTATAATATGGCAATGTTATAATGCCTCTATATATTTATTGCTAAGGATCCATGGGTGTTAATAGACAGTTTTAATCGTCAGGTCAATTACCTTCGCATCTCTGTGACGGAGCGATGTAATTTCCGATGTCAGTACTGCATGCCGGAAAAACCGTTTTCGTGGGTACCCAAAGAAAATATTTTACGTTTTGAAGAGCTTTTTGCTTTTGTGAAAGTCTGTATTGACGAGGGTATCAATAAAATCCGTATTACCGGCGGTGAACCACTGTTGCGGGAGAACCTTGACACGTTTATTCAGATGATTTACAGCTATAAGCCTACGATTGATTTGGCAATGACGACCAACGGTTATCTGCTCAAAGCCAATGCCCAAAAACTCAAAGATTCCGGACTCAAACGCATCAATGTTTCGATTGATACACTACAGCCCGACGTTGCCCGTCAGATTGCTCAAAAAGAGGTGTTGACTCAGGTTCTTGAGGGGGTTAATGAAGCCCGTAGAGTCGGTTTGAAGGTCAAAATAAATATGGTACCCATGAAGGGATTGAATGAGCGTGAAATTCTTGATGTTCTGGAGTACTGCAAAGCACGCGATATGAGTGTTCGATTTATTGAATATATGGAGAATATTCATGCCAAAGTCAATATTAAAGGAATGAAAAGCGATGAACTGCTTGCGATTATCGCTGTAAAATATCACTTTGAAGATGTGGGATTTGACACGCATTCGCCATCACATTACTACCGCTTGGATGATGGCTATATTTTTGGTATTATCGAGCCGTACAATGATGCGTTTTGTTCGACATGTAATCGTATTCGTTTAACGGCGGAAGGGTTGTTAATTCCTTGTCTCTATTTCGATGAGGCTATGAGCATTAAAGAGGCGGTACAACAGGGCAATATTGCCGAAGCGGCACTGATTTTAAAAGAGGTGGTTCGCACCAAGCCTGAAAAGAATCGCTGGGGAGATACTGAGGGTGAGATCTCCAAGCGAGCTTTTTATGAGACCGGCGGCTAATGCTCTATTTGGTAGAACACTTTTACTCCATTCAAGGTGAGGGAAAATATACCGGAGTCCCCTCCCTGTTTTTTCGCTTTGGCGGGTGCAACATGCGCTGTGAGGGTTTTGGCTGTGTTGAAACCCTGGCTGATGGTCGTAGACTTTTGGGGTGTGATACGCTTTATGCGGTCGATAAACATGCCTTTGGTGCCTTATGGCAGACAGTAAAGGGGTGGGAAGAGCTTCGGGATATTTTTCAAAGCTACACCCTGCCCGATGATGTGGATGTCGTCTTTACCGGTGGCGAGCCGCTGCTTCAGGCGAATAACCCGGTATTAATCGCATTTGTGGAATATTTGATTGCCCATCACCATCGCGTCACATTTGAGACCAATGGTGCCGTAGCGGTTGATTTTGAGCAATACCCGGTCTATAAATCTTGTGTATATGCACTCTCTGTTAAACTTTCCAATAGTGGTGAGCCTTACACCAAACGGGTGCGTCCTGAAATTTTCAACACTATTATTGCCCATGCAGATGAAAGTTTTTTTAAATTTACCGTTGATGCGCAGAGTCTGTGTGAGGGACTTGAAGCAGAAATTGATGCCATTTTGTCTTTGGCGCGTCAGACTGATATCACCTGTATGCCCAAAGGGGGCTGCAAGCAGGAAGTGGAAGCCAATACGCAGGCTGTTATTGACTACTGCAAAAAAAAAGGATTTCGCTATAGCGACCGCTTGCATATTAGAATTTGGGATCAAAATAAAGGCGTATAAATGATCATTAGAAAACTGTTTAAATTTGAGAATGCCCATATTGTACGAAACTGCTCCACACAACGCTGTAGAGCATCGATTCACGGCCACTCCTATCAGGTTGAATTGCTGTTTGAATCGAATTTTTTAGATCATGGGCAGATGGTGTATGATTTTGGTCTAATGAAGCAGCATATGAAAGATATTGTTGATAGTTTTGACCATGCTATTGCACTTTGGCGCGATGATGCTGCTGATTATATTGAAGCAATGACACGGTACTCCGAGCGCTATATTCTGCTTCCGGTCTCTCCCTCGGCAGAACAGTTCAGTCGGGTAATTTTTGTGCTCATCGACGCGTTGATGCAGCTGACGACATGCGTTAACGGCGAAAAAGAGGTGCGACTGCACAGTGTGATTGTACATGAAACGGCTACAGGGTATGCTCAAAGTTTTCGTGAGGATGCCTATTCGACACAGATGGGAGTTATCGCTTTGGAGCAGATAGTATTTTCCGATGCCATTCAATGTGAATGGAACGATAGCGCACTGTTTGAAAATATTAAACAGCAGCGGCGTTTTATGAATCCGATGAGCGTGTAACGAGATCCTGTTGCGTCTGGCTATAGAGCGTAAATTGTGTGGGAATAATTTTAACAGGAGTTTCTGCCGCAAGATGTGAGACGCTCTCGTCAATCATCATAAACGCATTGGAGCTTGCCAATGGCGAGACCATACCCGGAGCAAACTTTTCACAGGGTTTGAACCCCGATCCATCGTACCAGCCGGGAATTAATGAGCGACGACCGGGCTTGGTTTTAAAATGATTGTGAAGTTTTACATGTAAAATACCAAGATACTGTTTCGTAGCGCCGCTAAGTGCTAAAATAATGCTTTGTGCAAAGAGCTCAAAATTGAGTGCTGCCGCAAGAGGATTTCCCGGAAGATTAAGCACCAGAGTATCTCCAATATTCCCGAAAGTCGTTGGTTTACCCGGTTTGATGTTGACTTTGTCAAATGCTTTTTG
>QNZR01000241.1 GCA_003978475.1 Sulfurimonas sp. | reverse complement strand
GTCAGCCGCTTCAATCGCTTCGACCTCCGGAGATTTCGACTCCATGCCGAATGCGGTCGGATACTCTACGCTGCCCCACTCGTCTACCATCATAAATCCGGCTGTATCATCTAGTTTCGCCACCATATCGAGAAGTTCTACTTTATTACCCTGAAGCACAAACGGATTGATTTCAAGATAGGCAAAATTCAACTCACGGTACGCTCTAAAGAAACCTATAGCAAATTTGGCAAAGGCTTCTTTGTCTTTTTCGGCAACATCGGCAGGAATATTGGCTCTGATTTTTGCCTCAATCTCCTCTTCGGTATCGGTGATTTTAAAAGTCACTTCCGTTACTTTCTCATCCCAACCTTCTTCAACTTCCATGCCGCCTTCAGCTGACATGTACAGCACGTCATCATCACCGACACAGGTGGCAGAAATGTAATACTCTTCCTCTTGGGTATGCGGTGTAAAAGGCTCAACAATAAAGTGCGTTAGCATATCAACAGAAGCATCGCCCGTCGGCGTGTCACCGTCAAACGAGAAATAGACTTTCTGCTCAGAACTTGATTTCTCATTAATCCACGAGACGGCTTTGTCTAACGAAACATCACCGGGCTTAGCGTCTTTGAACAGTACCAGTCCGTTTTTACCGCGCTTGCCAAAAAGCATGTCCGGCTTTGCAACCAAAGGCTTTTCGTTTAACCATTTGTGCGTTTTAGCCGCTTCTTTAAGTTCTGATCCGTTTTGAACCAGTACGGTTTCGTATGCATACGTAAAATCCGGAAAATATTTGTTCCAGTGCTTAGCCAAAATTGACTTCGCGTCAAATTCTCTTATCGCTTTTTGAGCCATTGCAATCCCTTCTTAATCATAAGTTGATTGGGATTATATCACGCGATTACTTTATTATGTGCCCAATTGCAAGCTTGCTCCCGACCCAATCGGTTATATGTGTTGTTTGGTAACATAACCCTGATAAACAGTTTGGTTTTTGTAACGTATGGTTACATTTTGCGCATTCTCCTGAAAAGGATTCTCCTGGGTTAATAAAAATTTTTCACATTTTTCAATACCGTAAAAGCGCAGTCGTGGCTGCATCTTGTCATTTGAAGCTAAAATACATGTAATATTTAACTCTCGTAACGCCTCGGCCAACTCTTTGGCAACATGCATTTTATAGACAAAATGTTTTTTGGGCGTCTCCAGATAAGCATAGATCTCTTTGTTGAAAAATACGACTAGCGTATTGAGTACCAGCAGTATAAAAGAGAGGACAAAAACCGTACGATACCGTCCCCGAAACTCTTTTAACCGAACCCGGTACGAATGAAAAAATGTCTGTACGGCAAGAGGAAGTATGACCATTAGATAGGGTGCGAAAATCTGAACTTCTATGCGTTGTCTAAACGAAAGCAGTAACGAAATAACCAGTGCATTGGCGGCAAGATACCAGCTAATATCATGATACTCTTTCATATAGGCTCTATAGAGTATATAGAACAGGTAAATAAAGACAATGGGAGAAAAAATGGCGGCATAGACCCCTAGAGTATCGAGAAAGTGGCCGCTTGGTACCCCCGAAACCTCCAGAGGATGAATTGTAAATGCCAGTATGAGCAATACGACCAGGAGAGCCATTTTTCGATACGACCGATTGGCATACTCAAAAAAGATCAGTCCTAAATATAAAAAGGCAATAGATTGATCAACAAATAGCAACAACGGCAAAAGCAGGTATTCATATGTCCTGTGAAAATGATGCACATACATGTAAAAAAAGAGTGCGAAAATTACCATTCCGGTAGGATCTACAATCAGTGCGGCACTGCTCACACCCGGTAACAACATATAAATAAGCACCAACCAGAGCCGATCCCGATCATAGTAAAGATATTTCTCCGATATTTTAAAGAGCAGTATCACCGAAAGCAGATGCATCACTATCATCGGCAAACGAAGTGCCAGATCATTATGACCAAAAAATGTCAACGATGCCGTAATAATATAGTGCAACAAAGAATGTTTTTCATACAACAGTTGCGTTTCATAGTAACTGATGGAGAGATCCGTAAGCTCGCTGTAAAGTATTAGCGCATCAACCCCCAGTAGCAAGATGAGGATGAGTCGGGTTTTCATAGTTGAAGAAAATTATCCAAAATCTCGTATCCAAATTCACTCATAATCGATTCGGGATGAAATTGCACACCGAAAATGGGGCGGTCTTTAATTTGAAATGCCATAATCTCATGATCATCCTGGGCATATGCCGTAGGAATAATAGATTCAGGAAGATGCTTTTTCTCGACAATTAATGAGTGGTACCGGGTGGCTCTAAAAAGCTCGGGCATCTTGTGAAACAGCATGCACTCCCCTTCCCGTTGGATCATGGACGTTTTTCCGTGCATCATATGTTCTGCACGAACAATGCTTGCACCAAAACTCTGAGCAATAGTTTGATGCCCGAGACAAATACCCAATATTGGTAACGTTTCTTTAAAGTGCTCAACAACATCCAAGCTGACTCCGGCATCATCCGGGGTGGCCGGTCCGGGAGAAATAATTATCTTCTCCGGCTTTAAAGCAGCAATCTCTTCAATACACAGCTCATCATTTCGAATGACTTTCAGATTGGCACCCAACTCCAAACAGTACTGAACAATATTGTAAGTAAAACTATCATAATTGTCTATCATTAAAATCATATTCTCTTCATACCCTTAAACAACCCCTGAATTTCAGGATTTAACAACATCATATCTATTGACAAAAGGGTAATTTCTACCCCATTTTTACCTCAAAACTGTTTATAGGTTGCCATTGTACATTGTCTATGATTGTTTTTGAATTAAACCAATGAATGCTTTGTAGTGTCATATGACGATTAATATCTCTAATACATAACTTATTATCAGCTTCTAACTGTTTTAAAAATGTAAGAAGATCTTCACAAAAGGATACTCAAGCTAGATATCTGAATGACTTGACCGGAGCGCTGTATGAGATGGAGCGATAGTTACAAATTTACATGTAAATTTAACAGTCTAAAGATCTGATTATTTTACAAATAATGGCTATTTTCGTATGAAAAGGACACGTTATTTTTAAGGATGATAAGCCAAAACAGTCAAAAATATTGAAACTATTACAGTTTGTCATATTTTCAGTCATCTTCATTAATTTGGTATTTTTTGTGTTCCTTGAATTCTTAATATTAGGTGTGTTTATGCTAAAGTGTTCCTTGAATAAATAGTGGTCTGAACGTTTTACATTCAGACAACGGTCACACGGGTTGAACACTCGCGCGCCCGTTATGTATAAATGAAAATGAGGTCGTAGAGAAGATAATATGAAAAAACTAGCACTAATAGTAGTTGGGCTTGCTGCCCTCTTATTTGCAAGTACTGTTTTCGCTTACTCGCATGTGCTCTTTCTTTCAACAATAAAATACTCAGACTTCAATAATGTCTCGGGAAATATCTATATAGATCCAAAGATCGAAAAAATTGAATACGAGCGTATTCTTTCTTTGCTTGATAAAGCCAAATCAAGAATTGCGAATAAATTTGGTGCATTTACAGCGTTACCTGTGATTGTAATAACCGGAACGCCAGAAAATTCAAACAAATATGGGTTAGGAACATTTCCGGGCAAAGCATTTGCTGCACCATGGCAAGAATATGTTGTTATTAATCATCAA
Organism: Sulfurimonas sp.; assembly: GCA_003978475.1. Taxonomy (GTDB): domain Bacteria; phylum Campylobacterota; class Campylobacteria; order Campylobacterales; family Sulfurimonadaceae; genus QNZR01. The sequence continues at coordinate 276 of QNZR01000241.1, read as the reverse complement.
TCTCATGATGTTAATTTAATAGCTCATGAGTTGATGCATGCGCAGTTGAGAGAAATATTGGGCTATTGGGTTTACCAAACAAAGATTCCAACTTGGCTTGATGAAGGCATCGCAATGCAGGTTGATTTGCGAGAGCAATATAATGTTGATCATCGATCATTCAATCAACAGGAATTAAATAGAATCAAAACACTGGATACACCCAGTGAATTTTGGACTAGTAGCAAAGAACAAGATATTAGGAATTACCGTACAGCAAAAGCGGCCGTTCAGGAG
>QNZR01000134.1 GCA_003978475.1 Sulfurimonas sp. | reverse complement strand
GTTGCCATGCGTCTCTCTTTTATCGGGGAGTTTCAGTATTATAGCATGTCACGTCAGCATCACAAATATCCGCTCAACACTCCGTCAGACATATGACTTTTCCAAAAGGGACTTCGGCATTGCGTGGCGTAATCCAGAAGGTTTCAAACATAGGTTCTTGTTGAGGAAACGTACCATACGTATCGGTAAAATAGAGTAATAAATTACATGTAAAAAGCTTGGTCTCTATCCAGTCAAACACCGGCCGAAAATCGGTTGCACCGCCACCTGAAAGTGTTACGTGAATCATCTCACCACTATAAAAGGTCTCATGTGAACGAATTTTATTGTCACATATCAACAGTTCAATCTCGTGCTGCGGGTAGATACTCATGAGTGATTCCACCTCGGCAATAAATTGTGACAGCAACACCTCATCGACCGAACCCGAACTGTCAACAGCAATCACCAGACGCAAAAGATCTGAATGCAGTGAGGGCAGATAGACACCGCGATAGAGCAGTTTTTTAGAGGGTGGAATCTGAACATAATCCCCATAAAAATGGCGTTCAACAGCATGACGCAGCAGCGTTCGCCAATCAAGCATCGCGCTACGTTTAATATCTATAAAACGCTCAATTCCCTGTGGTAGCGCACTGCCCGACTCTGCTTGTTTCAGTGTCTGGTGCATATGTTGGTGCCACTGCTCTTCTTTTATCACGGTATCTGTCTCCATTGTCGGCCGGTTCTGCTCCCGGGCACGCTGCTGATCGGGGTTGTGAATCTGCTGCTGGTGGCGACGCTGCTCTTCATTGAATCCGGTGTCGTTGGAAGCGTCATCATCATACGCTTCATTTTGAATCTCACTTTTAAGTACCGCGTAAATTTCCTCGGCATACATCCCGTCAAATCGAGCGTGGTAGTGGGTATGAGGTGGGCAGCTCATACCGTTTTCTACCAGCATAGCATTAATCGCATAATCTGTTGCCAATTGCCACAGCCAGCTCATGCGATTATGGCGGCGATTCTCATGAGCCAATGCCGCATGCATCGCGCCATTGCACAGGGCAAAAGTCAGTTCGGCATCATTGAGCGCATGCAAATATTCCCGATTGTACTGAAAGATGACACCATCACTTAAAAATGCTTGAATATTCTGCGATTCGTGCATCTGTAACCGCGATGCCAACGCTCCAAAACAGGGCTGTTCTACCAGCAATTTGGCTTTGAGTTTTGATATGCGTGCTTCAAGCATCTTGCCTACTCCAGCAAATAGGCAAACCGGTGCACCCACTGTGAAAAAGTGTCAGAATGTTCCATATCGACACCACACCGCTGCAGATCCTGTACCAGAAGTACGGCAAATTCACTCCTCATCTCTAAAGAGTATTGCAGTAAATTTTCCAGTGTCGCCGCCGTCGGTGCTCGCATGTACGCACTCACCAACCCCGATGTTAATGCGTAAAGCACCTCTATCTCTTCGGCCTGGTGTGTTGTCGTTCCTTCTAAAATGGCGTTAAGATCAGGTAAGTGCGCCGCAACACTGAGAAAACTTAAAAAATCAACCGCACGCTCACGCCCAATAGCTCCGGAAATTGTCTCCAACAAGACATTCGTATTAACCGCCGAAGCAAGTACTTTGTGAACAAATTCCCAGCTTCGGGGTGTCGCAAAACTTTTTTCATTCAACAGCGGATCAAAATCAAACAGTGCCTCATGTTTATAGCTGATATAGGCAATAATACGCTCGTCAATACCCCGACTGTATGCCCAGTTTCGCCAGTCATTAACATGAATATCCATCTCTAAATGTACAAAACGGTTGGCTAAAGGGGCACTCATCTTATAGACAATACCACGGTCACCTTCCCGATTTCCTGCGGCAATAATAGCCCACCCCTGCGGCAATTCATACTCACCGACACGCCGATCCAAAATGAGCTGATAGGCCGAGGCCTGTACTGACGGCGGTGCGGAATTCAGCTCATCCAAAAAGAGAATACCCCTGCCCTCACGCGGTAAAAATGCCGGTGGCGCCCATAATGCGCGATGCTCGCTCTCATCATAAAACGGAATCCCTTTTAAGTCGGTCGGATCCATCAGTGAGAGCCGCAGATCAATAAATCCAATACCTTCTTTCTTGGCAATCTGTTTCACAATAGAAGATTTTCCAATCCCGGGAGCTCCCCAGATAAAGGTAGGGATTTTCTCTTCAATCAAAGCGCCCAGGGTGGCGGTCAGTTCACTTGCTTTCATGTATTACCTTTGATATTTAGTATTAAGCGCACTATTTTGACGTACAATATTTTCCAGCCGCATATCGAGTAAAAATTCATACAGCAACTCTAAAGGCGTCGCCTCATTTGCAGCTAACGCTTCTAAAACATCACTGTTAGCTTCAGCGCGGAGCTGTGCAATCATCTGCTGGCTTACGTGTGGGTTGGAAGCCAGAGACGCATGCAGGAACTTCTGCTCGAACAAATGCTCTAAAAGGCAACGTTCCACGGCAGGATTCCGTGCCAATGCATGCAGAACCTGCGTGTCGTTTCGTCGGTAAAGCGCCTGAGCAATTGCGGGTAAAAGCTGCCTGTTTTCTGCTAACGCTCTGTCAATATGGTGCTCATGTCGTGCCAAAAGCGTCGCAAACATATCGGCAGAAAGTGTCGGGTTTCGGGCAAGCAGCTCGGGATGACGTGGCATCAGGGTCTTAAAACGTGCATCAGTTACATTGACATGCAAGACAATCTGCTGCTCATATCCTGCTGCCAACAAGCACTCCATACCTGCTTCAGAAAGTCGGGCATTGGATGCCAGTGCCTCTTTAACCGCATCATGTCGTGACAATAACAGTATGCTCTCAACAGCACCGTCCAAATCATCTCGTTGTGCCAGCATTGTACACAGTGCTTTGTGATCACTCCGAGCAAACTGCAGCTGCTGCGGCTGTTGTAAAGAGGGGTGCTGCGCCAACGCAAACAAGACCGCTTCCATGAGTGCATCTCCCCCGTCACGAAGAGCCCGAGGTACCATGGAAAGCGTCGCCATAGTATGAATCAATGCCGCATTACTGCTTTTGTTAATCAGCTCAACCACGCCCATACTAATGTACTGAATATTATGGTTTTGCTCCAAATTATCATAAAAACGCTCAATCAGTGCCGTTGTGACATCACGGTTTTCATCGGTATCAAAAAATCCTTTTCCTTGAAAATCGTAAAGTTTGAGCAGCTTAATAAATAACGTGTCATCCATCAGCGCATTGGTTAAAAACCCATGCAGCCTCCGGGCATCCTTACTCAGTTTTAAACTCATCAGCAACGTCGTGACGTTCATGTGACCTGCCAATATCTCTTCTAGCGTGTCAATGCGCACTATGGGCATTTCGTTTTCAAAATAGAGCTGCTCAAGCAGATCCTGTTCCAGCGGATCAAGCCGTTCCCCCTCAATAACCGCCGCAACGCCAGACAATCGTTTTCGACTATCGGCGATACTGACAATACCAATATCGTGCTGACGCATCTGCCTGAGAAACTCTTCCATGCTAAACGCACGCGGTTTTCCCAGCAACAGCACCGAGCTATGTTTCCATACTTTAAAATCCATAAGAGAAGTATAGACTATATTGTCGTAACCGTGTTATAAATTGCCAAACTAAACGCAAGGAATAAGTAATGCTACAATTTTAATACTGCAACTAAAATTTTCTGTTGATATTAAAAGCAAAGTGCATCGTATTGGCGTTAGTTCCTTGCATCATACCACGAGGCTCTGTCGCACTCGAATTGGTTCCAAGTAGCTCAAAATGATGCCCGTAAGTCTGAAACTTAATACCCACGCTAAAGGAGTTGTGCTCATTGTTAATACCGTATCGCTGTAGATGCGTGGTATACCATTCTGCCAAGAACGATATACTTTGTGTGAATATCAAAACTTCAGATAACGCATTTTCCAGCTGTATCTCCATACCAATACCGGCACCTAATTTGTCATC
>QNZR01000091.1 GCA_003978475.1 Sulfurimonas sp. | reverse complement strand
AGTCTATTTACAGCAGAATCCTGAGTCAAAAATTGCCCAAATTGAAAATGAGATTAAAAATATTAAAAAAAGTTATGTTCAATATCAAGAGTATAACTCATATATCAAATTTCAGATTGAGCAGATTTCATCCCTCTTTTATGATGAAAAAACCTGGGGTGCCTATATCCACTCCATTACCAAAAATGCCAAAAAATACCATGTTAAACTGTTAAAGTTTGGCAATGAATTCACTTCGGACACGAGAGCCTTCGGTCATGTTTTAGATATCAATATCCGCTCTACGGGCAAGTACACCGATACCTTAAAGTTCATCAATGCTCTGGAACAGAGCTTTTTAGTGGTTGATCTGCATGATTTTAATATGAGTGCGAGCAATATACTCATGACTGATCTGAATATTTCTGTGTGGGGGATTATTGAATGAAAACCGCAGCTCTTTCACTTATCATTATACTCATGACGGTCTCATGGGCAGCGGCTGAAGACAGTCTATCTTGGGTAGATCAACAAATTGCCGCTATTAAGCCAAAGCGTTCCGGTATTTCCGACGCAAAAATTGCTGAACTTGCCAGCCCGATTCGTTATACCAAGATAGAAGAAGATCCAGAAGCTAAAACACCCGGTGGCACCAAGCCTGCTATGGCAAATATCAAGCTTCCCGAACCCGTTCGGCCGCTTAAAGTCACGGCCATATTGAACAAAAGTGCCTTAATAGACGGACAGTGGCTTAAAGTCAACAGTTCGGTTCGTGGCTATAAGGTTCGTCGTATCAACGGGGACAATGTCGTATTGCAAAGCAGCAATAAAAAATTAAAGCTCTTTATTAAAGAGAAAAATGACCATATTAAAATTCAAATCAATTAGGATGTACTTTATGAAACCATTACAAGAGATGAAAGCAGTAAAAGCCCTGATGCTTACAATATCACTTAGCCTAATGCCTTCCATCGCAGTAGCAGACTGTACGTATGAACTATTTACAATCTCATCGGCAAAAGGTACGACCATCAATAGTTTTATTGATCAAATTACAGATGAGTGCCAGTACAGCGTTCTTGTGACCGATAAAGATGCCGAAAAAATATTAGATCAACCCATGAACAAAACCAATATAAAAAATATGACGATTAATGAAGTGCTCGACTTTGTCCTAAAAGAAAACAATCTGGCATATACGCTAAAAAATCGTATTTTACGCATCTCCTATCTTGAAACAAAAACCTATCATATGGACTATATTGCATCCCAAAGAAAGGGTACCGGAAGTACCGATATTACACTCAGTAGCTCTAATAATACCAATAACAGCAGTCGCTCCGGCGGTGCCTCACGCGGCGGATCCGGGGGCGGAACTGGAACCCAAAAACAACGAGGCAGCAGTAAATCCAACTCCGGTATTAAAATCGAAAGCAGTGACGAGGTTGTCTTTTGGGATCATCTTGACCAAGAGTTGCAATCCGTTCTCAATCGTCCGGAAGATCCCTATAAAGCAGCACCGCCGCTCGTCAATAAAAATGCCGGTCTCATTACCGTCACAGCCACAAGCAAACAGATTGCACGCCTTGACCGATATATGAAACTGTTACAAGATAAAATGAAATATCAGGTACTCATTGATGTACACATGCTCGGCGTGACATTCAGCGATACCAAAAGTACCGGAATTGACTGGGCACAACTCTATGCCCTACAAAATTTAAAGGTCAATATTGATTCACTCTCTTACAAAAACGTCACAAAATTTGAAAATGACGGTACTATTACCGAAGGCGGTCTGAACCCTCCCGGACTTAGCAGTTCAAGTCTGATTAAAATCAGTGGCGGCGGCTCACTCAATGAGGTTATTAAGTTTTTAAAGACTCAGGGTGATGTCTACTCCATTTCCAACCCGAAAGTCCTAACGCTGAACAATCAACCGGCACTCATTACCGTGGGAACGGAGTATTTTTATAAAATTCGTCAATCCACCAATCAGCAGGGAGCCGGCGGCGGTGTAGCGGCAACAACACAAAATGATCAGATCAATTCGGTCTTTGCGGGTGTTTTACTTGACATTACTCCGGAGATTTCCAGTGACGATACCGTTACCCTCAAAATCAACCCGTCCGTCTCACAAACCCGAGATGATGTCTCGAGTGCCGCAAGCGACTCTCTTGGACGTACCATACCGCCCGATTTAGATCGCCGACAGCTCTCCTCTGTTGTCACGGTCAAAGATGGCAGCCGTATTATTTTAGGAGGACTCATTAGCTCCAAAGTCTCCAATAAAGCCTCGAAGGTGCCTCTTCTTGGTGATATCCCGGGTCTAAGCTATTTTTTCAAATATGAAGAAAAAGTTAAAGAAGTTGAGGAGCTTGTGATTATTATTCAACCTCATATTATTCGTAAAGAGAAAAACAATATCTCTTTAAAAGACCTCGGCTATGAAGGCATTACCAATGAAATGGTCAAACTTCCAGCTAAAATTGATACTGTAAGTAATGCGCAATAATCTTTTTGACAAGCCCAAAGATGTTTTTTTGGATCTTGTCGATCCTAAGGAGTATGTTCAACTCGAACGTATTGCCACGATTTACCAATCACTGAGTCAATCCGTTAAGAAGCCCTTGAAGATGATTCTGCTCTATGGCAAGCCCGGTACCGGAAAAAGTATGCTTTTGAGCAAACTGTATCAAGATCTTTCAAGTGCACAGAAAGTCGTTTTGTATCAATCTCCCATTTTAGATGACAGTGAATTTTTCCGTTCTCTGGCTAAAGATATCTATCAGTTTACACCGCAAAGCGACATTAACTTTACGACATTCATGACTCTGACAGATAAATTCATACACAGTACCGTACCCATAGTCCTGCTTGATGAAGCTCAGCTCTACTCAGATTCCCAGATGGAAAAAATTCGACTGCTTTCAGATTCCCGAAAAATGAAGTTTGTCGTCAGCTTACACAAAACCGAAAAAGAGGACATTATTGCCAAAGAACACTTTCAAACTCGTATCTGGGAGAGCATTGAACTCATGAACGCCTCACCTGATGAGCTTAAAATCTACATTCAAAAAAAGCTCATGAAAGCCAATTGTTTTGATATTGCCAACATGTTTAATAACAAGAATATCAACACGATCTTTACACTGACCGAGGGAAACTATCGTGATACCAACAAGCTTCTGTATACTCTCTTTCAAATTCTCTCATGGTATGAAGAGAATCAACCGACCAAAATTAATTATGCTTCTATTTCCAACAAAAGTATTGAGATGGCAGCGCTGCATACAGGACTAATTCATGCTTAATATCCGTCATTTAGAGCAGCAGTGGCTTCGATACAGGGTAAAAAAATATCTTCCTTTTATAGCGGCGTTGATCGCTACAGCAGTGCTTCTGGCACTGGCATGGTTCTTCTTTTTGCATCAGAAGAACCCAACTGAGCATTCCCTGAAGCCCGAGACCGGTGCCCCTTTAGCAGCTGCAATACCTGAAGAAAATTTACATGTAAATCACACATCACCGACACCGAAACAGGTCGGCGTACCGACGCCAACAACACCCCCATCGGCATCATCATTACCCGTATCACAACCGGCTCGTCCCGGTACTGCCGTTGCCGATGTCTCCTATGAGCCTAAAAAGCTGAAGCCCTCTTACGATTTTTTAAGTAATATTACCTATGAAGCTGCCAAAGAGCAGCCGCCTAAGACATCCAAACCGATACAACCGCCAAAACCGCAGCGCCAACAGCTCAATACCGCTATTGCTCCCGCCGTAGAGAAAAAAATTGATACCATTTTAAAACCCGAAACAACCACACCCACACCACGCAGTGTGACCAAACCTGCCGTCTCCGTACCTAAGGGAATTAAAATCAGTCGCATCAAATCGCAAGGAGAGATCCAAGATATTATTCATCGCTTCAAGGCCAATAAATCTCCGGTACTTGGACTCTATCTGGCACGGTATTATTATAAGATGCAAAATTATAAAAAAGCTTATAATTATGCACTCAATACCAATAATATTGATCCCAATATTGAAGAAAGTTG
>QNZR01000238.1 GCA_003978475.1 Sulfurimonas sp. | reverse complement strand
TCCGCCGACAAAATCCAATAACTCAATTTTGTCCCCTTCATGAATGACATACTGCTTCCAGGCACCCTGTTTAACAATTTCCATGTTGACCGCTGCCGCCATCACCTTACCTTCAAGTGACAACGTATGCAGCAGATCCTCCATGGTACTGTTTTGGGGTGTTGTCACCTCTTTTCCATTGACAATAATGGTCATTTTTTCTCCTCCTCGTTAGTATAAATCCGTAACACATTCATCGCGTCGTCACGTTTGGCAGCTCTGGCAAAATCGTAAGGGGTAAAGCCATCGTTATTGCGCACATTGGCGTCGGCTCCCACACTCAATAAAAAAGCAATAATATTGCCCGTGCCGTTAAATGCTGCCTGATGCAGCGGTGAAATACCTTCATTATTGGGCAGATCAAGATCGGCACCATGCAGCACCACAAAGGTAACGAGCTTAAGGTTTTTCTTTTTAACAGCAAGAATTAACGGGGTATTCCCCCGATTGTCTTCGGCATCAATATTGGCGCCATGATCTAAAAGCAGTTGTGCCATCTTCACATCACGCTTTTTAATTGCAATATGCAATGGCGTCAATCCTGCGGCATTTTTAGCATTGACATCGGCGCCTTCACGCAAAGAGCGCTTGCAGGCATCCATATTTTCATAATAGACAAAATCATGCAGCGGCGTCCTGCCGTCAACGGCATCGGCATAAAGAGCTAATGATACGAGCACTATAGCAAGAAATTTCACAACCGACTCCTCAGATTTGAAGCAATCATAATATATTTCTGCTGTCGTATTATTTACATGTAAACAAAGAGACTGTTATTTAAGTTTAATGTGGGTCAAAGACTCAAAAAAAGCCTCTGACACCTGCTTATACAATGGTATCGTTAATATCTTGTTCCACTTTAACGATCATATCACCACTTTCATAGACATCAAATATCCGACCATTTTCAACAATGCCGCTATCTGATTTAACCCAGCTGTCAGTATCACTGTCTTTAAGACTGACATGATCACCGTTTTCTCCCAAGATAACCAGTTCATTACTTTGTGTCATGGTAAGCACGTCGTCTAATGTCAATTCAATATTGTGATCGAATGCAGACATATCCAATACGTCGGTACGCTCCGGTGTGGGTATATTTTCAAAGATTAGCGGCTCCGCTTCATCGAGCACAAAATCGACAATACGCGCATCAAATTCGCTAATCTCGGTATGCTCTTCTAGAACACTCTGAACATGCATCATCGCCTGATCTTCACTAACAACCGTAGTACCAATACTCTCAATGACTTCATGCAACTCAGCTTCAGAAACAGATTCAAGATCAAAAGAAAATTCCTCAAATGCACTGCGCGATGCTTCAGAAATGACAATACCGTCATAAGCATTATGGTTATCATCAAGAGACTGTAGCAAGACCGCCATATTTTCAAGATACTCATCATTCATATTGGATCGCTCAACAGAAGCAATGTCTTGCAGAAATACCTGGTCATCACTAATATGACTCATATCAATGCTGCCTAAAGTAACATTACCAATAGCAAACGTCACCACATCACCATCGGCATAGTCAAAACTACCGTCATAGCGGGTTATACCGGAAAGTCCTGATGTCGTCGTATACTCAAGACCCGCCACAATACCATCAAGGATGACCGCACTCTCGGTATCCAGGTGATAATTACCGTCTGATTGCAGCGTATAGGACGTACCGTCCTCCTCAAAACGAATATGCTCAATATCTTTAATAGTCACTTCAAACGGGTGACCACTGTTATGCCACGAAAGCGTATAGGTACCGTTGCCGTTATTGACAATATTGTAATTTTCATCATAAGCTCGGTAACCGTCAAGAATGAGGGTATCGTCACCCTCGCCGCCATAGACGTAATTGTCACCATGGGAATAACTGCGTATTGTAATGGTATCGTCTCCTCCTTCGGCATGAAGAATATCGCCGATGGCTTTGCCCATATCATAGGTATCATCTCCATCGGTTAAATGCAGTCCTCCATCATCTCTGCTAATATTGATATTTAATAATATTGGATCAATACTATCTCCGTCATTATCAATAACATTGACCTTGACATACTCGGTATATTCTGCAAGATCACTTGAAGGAATATAGGTGTATGCGCCGGTTTCAAAATTAATTTCAAAGAGTCCGTTAGGTGTTGTCACGCTTTGTACACTGTTGTTGGCATCATAGGTGAGTGTATTGCCAGAAATCTCAACGCTTTCAATATGACCGCCGTCGGCACCGAAATCAATAACAGCGACACCATTGGCTTCAAACAGATTCCCTTCAGCATGTGTCAGAACGGTTTCGCTTACTGCCGCTTCTAAATCAGAAATATCATTAATATTGACCGGGTCTTTCGAGACAATATTTTCACCGTTATCTGCTAACGTCACAATATCACTTAAAACACTTGAAGTATTAACACTGAAACTAAAGAGTTTGTCAATAGCTCCACTCGTGACGAAACTGTTCCATGTCGGCAGATACTCTTCAAAATCGGTTCGGTAATCACCATACGTATTGCCATCGCCAAAGAAGTACATAATATCTTGATCGGCAGCCGGCTGATTTCCGCTATATGACTCATTGACCATACCGCTTAATCCCTGTTCTATATCGGTTCCGCTGGTTCCTCGTACATACTGGTAATCATACGTTGCATCCTGCCATCCGGAGTTTGAATGGTTGTCTCCCCAAAACTCAACTACATTGACATTAACGGTACCAATCGCATCGTAACGGGCAATAAGCTCATCAATAGAGGCTTTTACCAAATCTCTATCATTGGTATCCATACTGCTGGACATATCTACGATAAATGACAAATTCGTCACGACCGGATCAATAGTAATATCTATTGAGGCATCTGCTCCTTGAGGAACATCGTCGACAATAGTAATATCCAAACTGGCACTCCAGTCAACACCGTTAGCATCAGTTACCGTATAGGTAAAAGCATCAATAACACTATTGTTCCCTTCAGCGGTAGGATGACTGACGTTATTGATGAGCGTGTAGGTATATTCACCTGTTGTCGAATCGACCACCAGCACATTTCCTTCAACTGTCGTCACGGTAATGGTGCCGTCTGCAGCAATATTGGTAGTACCTCCGGCAATCGTGACATTACTTAGTGTGCTACCCTGTGCAATGGTATCATCACTTAAAATATTGCCACTTGCCTGCTCGGCATCACTCTGGCTATTGGTTCCGTTTGCGAGTGCTTCTTCATAAACCGTATTACTATTGTCATTAAGTATCGGATCAGTCGGCGTCGTATCATATACCGTCACTTCAATGGGCAGCTGTACCGTCTCGCTATCACCGTTGGAGTATTCGGTACTGGTAGCATTGACATGTAAAATATAGGTGGTATCCATATCAACATTTGGTACGTTAATATTCAAGGTATTCAGATTCCAATTACTAATATCGACTGTACCGACGGCATTTTCAGGAGCGGTATAGGTATGCACACCATCACTAAGCGTACTGCCGGCGGGAATGTCACTTAACGTCACACTTAAAGTCTCTGAACCGTCAGTGTCAACCAAAGCGGCATTCACAGCAGCAAGCTTAATATCTGTTCCTTCCTCGCCGTGATTTTCAGTATTCCCCGGTTCACTGACTGACAGATTTGGTACATCGGCATCGGCAACAATATTGATTTCCATGGTTGCCGGGGTCTGACTCCATGCTTCACCGTCATAAACACTAAAATCAAAACGGGCATAATCGGTCAGTTGATCTCCGGCACTGGTTTGATCGTTAATATTATCACTATAGTCATCAGAACCCGAATCTTGTTCAAACGGTATAAATGCCAACAGACCGACCTCTGCGGCATCAATCTCCTGACCTTCACTCACCGGCACTCCAAACAACAACAATACTCCCATAGTCGGTAATGACTCAATACGAATCGCCAAAGGTAAAGCAGATGCATTATCTGCATCATTAACACCAAAATCATTCAGACTTAATGACAATACCGTATCTTCTAGACCTGTAATG
>QNZR01000028.1 GCA_003978475.1 Sulfurimonas sp. | reverse complement strand
GAACGAACCGCCTGGAGCAAAACCCGATGGGAGGAGCAGATGGTCGATGGCAAAATGAGCATGGTTGAGGTACCGCTGATTACATTGTACCAATACCCGATCACTCTGGCATTTGGCATTACCATACATAAATCGCAAGGGATGAGTCTGCAGGATTTGGTAATTGCCTGCCATGAAATTTTTGCTCCGTCGCAGTTTTATGTGGCACTCTCACGTGCCATATCACCCCATCGTCTGACACTGTTACCTCCTGCTAAAAGCTGGAAAGAACTGAGTTTTGTTCATCCGAAGGCTGTCAATTTTGTTAGCGGAAAGATCGAAAAAAAGCAGTATCAGGGAGTATTCCCCAATACGCGTAAGCAGGGTGAGATTTAAAGATCGTTTGCGTGATCAGCAAGATATTCCGCAACGCCTTCTGTTGAGGCTTTCATTCCTTCGTCACCTTTGGTCCAGCCTGCCGGGCAGACTTCACCGTGCTCATTGGTAAAGAGCATCGTATCGACCATACGAATCATCTCATCAATATTGCGTCCCAACGGAAGGTCATTGATGACAGCATGACGCACGGTACCATCTTTGTCAATTAGAAATGATCCGCGAAGGGCAACGCTCTCACCAAAAAGGACATCATAATCTTTGGAGATGCTTTTGCTTAAATCAGCTACGAGCGGGTATTTAATGCGACCGATTCCACCCTGATCTACCGGGGTTTCCCGCCATGCAAAGTGAGAAAACTGTGAATCAACCGAACAGCCGATAACATTAATGCCGCGACTTGTAAATTCCTCAATTCTGTGAGAGAAAGCAATAATTTCAGAGGGGCATACAAAGGTAAAATCGAGAGGGTAAAAGAATAGAACGGTACCATTCTCACCAAAATTTTCATAGAGATTGAAATCTTCTACAATAGTGCCGTCGGCTAAAACTGTAGTGGCTGTAAAGTCGGGTGCTTTGTTGGTTACTAACATTAAGTGTCCTTAGATAAAATTTATTTCGCAATTATATCTTAATAAAATTAAATATTTCAAACCAATAGAAAAAACGGCGGTTTTTTAACGATTGTTAAAGAATTTTTGACAATGAGATGACACTATCATAAAACTGTTACAAAAATGTTAATAATTTTCTTAAAGTTTGGTGTAAGTCATACAGTTTTTAGAAAAAAGTAGCTACAATGCTTTTATGCTTGATAATTATAATAAGATGTTCTTATTATAATGTTGCATTGAAGTTGGGTCATCTTCAAGCGAGGGGTTGCTTGGAGGATGACTTTAAGTTGTTTGATTAGGAGAGAAACATGAGTCACAGTTTGAATAAACTTTTTGCTTTTGTTCTGGGTTCTGCCATTGTTGCAACGACAGTATGGGGCTCGGGTACTTTAGAAAAAGTAATGAAAGATCGGGGATTGACAGAGACGGACGTTATCCGTGCCGCCAAAACCTACATGCCCACAGGCGGGCGCGATGAGTACATCGTATTTAGTTCAGGAGGTCAGTCGGGGCAGGTGATTGTCTATGGTGTACCGTCCATGCGGATTTTAAAATATATTGCCGTATTTACGCCGGAGCCGTGGCAGGGGTACGGGTATGACGAAGACAGTCTTGCCGTATTGCGTCAGGGAAATATTCGCGGACGTGAAATTAACTGGGGAGATACCCATCACCCGGCTATTTCAGAGAAAGATGCCAAATATGACGGGAAATGGCTGATTATTAATGATAAAGCCAATCCGCGCCTTGCTGTTATTGATCTTGCCGACTTTGAGACCAAACAGATTGTTGTCAATCCGGTCTTTAAATCGGCACACGGGGGAGCGTTCTTTACGCAAAATAGTGATTATATTATTGAAGCGGCACAATACGCCGCGCCGTTTGACAATAATTATCATCCAATCGAAGAGTACAAAGAGACATATCGCGGCGGGGTTACCATGTGGAAATTCAACCACGATAAGGGTCGCATCATCGAACAGGATTCGTTTACCATTGAGATGCCTCCGTACATGCAGGATTTAAGCGACGCCGGTAAAAATGCCAGTGACGGCTGGGGTTTTACCAATTCGTTTAATACCGAAATGTATACCGGGGGCATTGAGGTGGGTATGCCGCCGAACGAAGCGGGTATGTCTCGTAACGATACCGACTTTTTACATGTATATAACTGGAAAAAGTTAGCAGAAGTGGCTAAAGATAAGAAAAATGTCAAAATGATTAATGGTCACCGGGTCATCCCGATAGACGTTGCGGTTAAAAACAATGCACTTTTCTTAATTCCGGAGCCAAAATCGCCGCACGGTGTGGACGTATCACCCGATGGCAACTATATTACCGTGTGCGGAAAACTTGACACCCATGCATCTGTCTACAGTTTTCCCAAGATTAAAGCGCTCATTGACAATAAAGAATTTGTCGGGAAAGATCCTTACGGTATTCCTATTTTAGATATGAAAAAAGCGCTTCATGGGCAAATTGAGCTGGGGCTGGGGCCATTGCATAATCAGTATTCCAATGTTGACGGTGAAATCTATACATCATTGTATGTCGATTCACAAGTGGTCAAATGGAATTACAAAACCTTAAAAGTACTCGATAAAATCAATGTTCACTATAACATCGGTCACCTTTGCGGTATGGAAGGCAAGACGGCTGATCCTCAGGGTGATTATATTATTGCTCTCAATAAATTGGCGATTGACCGGTTTCAACCGGTGGGACCGTTACATCCGCAAAATCACCAGTTAATTGATATTCGCGGGAAAAAAATGGATCTTCTGGTCGATATGCCGCTACCGTTAGGAGAACCGCACCAAGCCGTTGCCATTCGTGCGAGTAAATTACACCCGAAAATACGCTATAAAATGGGTACTAATACCCGAACGGGTAAGATTCATGAGGGGAAAACGCTTGCCGGTCAGGAGCGCATTGAGCGTCATGGCAATAAAGTGACCGTATATGCAACAATGGTTCGTTCCCACATTAATCCGGAACGTATCACGGTCAACAAGGGTGATGAAGTGACCATCTATTTGACCAATCTGGAACGTGCTCAAGATGAGACACACGGGTTTACCGTGGATCATTACGATGTGCATGCATCATTGGAGCCCGGAGAGACATCAACCATTAAATTCATTGCAGACATTGAAGGCGTATTTCCGTACTACTGTACCGAGTTTTGTTCCGCACTGCACCTGGAGATGATGGGGTACTTGATGGTTAAAGATCCGAACAAAAAATATGTGAGTGCTCAAAAACTTAAAATGAAAACAATGACCCCTGAGCAGTTAAAAGCCGAGTACGATAAAACCGTTGCGGTCAATACGGCAACAGACGGTGTCATACAAAGTGTCGTGAAATTTCTTAAAGAGAATCATTATGAGAAGTATCCGACGGTCAAAAATCTGGTTACCGATGCCCTGGATCAGTATGGGAAAATTCCGGCGCAGAAAAAACTCTCAGATGAAGCCCTAAAAGCCGGTGACACCGAAAAGGCCATTCTTTTTGAAAATATGATTTGGCAGCTTATGGTAAAAACTGCCGATGTCGGTATTCGTGCCAAAGATACTTTGGTCGCTAAGATTGCTACGCCAAAAAGTGCTGCGGCAGAGCGCGGTGCTACGATGTTTAATGAAGGTGGGTGTTCGGGATGTCATGTTATTGGCAAAGTGAGCTCCGGACCGGATCTGACTGGAGTTCTGCAACGTCATGAGAATGCGGAACAGTGGGTTAAAGAGTTCATTATGCATCCTGAAAAAATGTATCACGATCCGTATATCAAGTCAATGATTGATTATTTCAATCTCAAAATGCCGAATCAGGGAATGAGCGAAGCAGAAACATTGGATATTATTGAATATTTCAAATGGATTGATGATAACGCCAACCTTTTCTAGGTTCCTTTCTTTAATGTACCAAACAGAAGAGTCAAACTCTTCTGTTTTTGATATCAATCAATAAAGTGACGTATAAAACAGGTTATACTTAATAATCTAAATTTATAAAATATTTAAGTATATTTAATAAATGTGGTTTATTTCAGAAGGAGATAGTGTGCACCCGAGTTTTCTAAAATCAAAAATATTTGCC
>QNZR01000147.1 GCA_003978475.1 Sulfurimonas sp. | reverse complement strand
ATAAGGTCAAAATAGCGTTGCCAGACAACATCGATATTTTCATGTTCATAACGTCCGATAAATTCCGGATTGTCAAAGCCCCAACCGTCAATAAAATGCACCGATCCAATAAGATAGTCCACTCTGGCATTAAGCACACGGGTATCCATGTGGCCTTCTAGAAAATCGACCTCGTAGGCACACAAGATCTCAATATCGTCGGCGTACTTCTGTTTAACATGTAAAATGTCCGCTTCATAGCACGTCATCTGATCAAAACGCATACGGTAGGCAGGGTCAAAGTCCATCGGGGCATGATCGCTAAAACCAAAAACATCAATACGCTGCCCGATGGCATGCTGTACATAGCTTTCAATGGATCCCGAGGCATGATTGCACAAAGGTGTATGGTTATGTAAATCAATTTTCATAATATTTTCTCACATTTTATAGTTTAAGGTCACTCTTAAAGATATCAATGTATTATAGTACAAATTAAATTAATAACGAGGAGCTTTGGATGACACAAGAGGAGTTGGATGCACTAATGAGTGGTGATATGGATCTTGATGATGTCGAAGAAGAAGCATCTGCAGCTAAGACCGATGATGACGTGCATACGGAAGAGGCAGAAGCGTCCGATCACTATAAGGCGGATGCAACCCACAGTTACCCCCCTCCGGCAAACAGTGACAATCAGGTCGTGCACCAACTCGATGATGTTACCAAAGAGAGTGAGGAGAAAGCAAGCGAAATTTTTGATATTATTGAGGGTATCAGTAATGAGCTCATGGAAGAGGAAACAAGTGCACAACAATGTATTGAGACCTTTGAGCAGAACATTCAAACCTTCTCGGCGTTACACGATAAATTTCCCGATATTGCGACCTTTAAAGTTCAGATGGAGCAGAATCAGGAGGCTTTGGAGTGTGCAAACAAAACAGTGACCGTCCTGCAAAACAGCGGTGATTCAATTATGCAGGTGATGGATATTATGCAGTATCAAGACATTCACCGTCAAAAAATTGAACGGGTTATCAATGTCATGCGGGCACTTTCAAACTATATGAACCAGCTTTTTGAAGGCAAAGTTGATGATCAGTCGCGAGTAGGTTCCGCGACACATCTTCCGGGCGACAGTACGACTGAAAATGTTGTCAGCAGTGATGATATTGAAGCACTTATCGCCTCTTTGGGGAAAAATTAGATACCATTCACTAAAAAGATTGAGACAGACAGATGAACCGAGTTGAACTCCTTTCGCCCGCAGGCAACCTTGAAAAATTAAAAATTGCCATCGACTACGGTGCCGATGCGGTTTACGGTGGTGTGAGTCATTTTTCATTGCGTATTCGTTCGGGAAAAGAATTTGACCTTCAGAGTTTTAAAGCGGGCATTGATTACGCGCATGAGCGGGGTAAAAAAGTCTATGTTACCATTAACGGGTTTCCGTTTAACTCCCAGCTTTCACTGTTACAGAAACATATAACGCAGATGGCAGCACTACAGCCTGATGCCTTTATTGTTGCCACGCCGGGCGTTTTGGCACTGGCACACCGCATCGCGCCACATATTGCACTGCATCTCTCCACACAGGCCAATGTGATGAATCTGCTTGATGCCGAGATCTACTACAATATGGGTGCGCGCCGTATTATTGTAGCGCGTGAGATTTCGCTGAAAGATCTCAATCTTATTAAGAAGCATCTGCCCGATCTGGAGCTTGAAGTATTTGTGCACGGCTCCATGTGTTTTGCCTACAGCGGGCGTTGCCTGATCTCAACACTGCAGAGCGGACGGGTTCCCAATCGTGGCAGCTGTGCCAATGACTGCCGTTTCCCCTATGAACTTTATGCCGCTAATGCCGATACGGGAACACTGTTTCGTCTGGAGGAAGATCCGGGAGTCGGTACCTATATTATGAACTCCAAAGATCTGAATCTCGCCTCACATATCGGTGAGATACTCGATAGCGGCTGTGTGGATTCGCTCAAAATTGAAGGACGCACCAAGACGGCGTATTATGCTGCCGTTACGGCAAAAACCTACCGGTGCGCTATTGATGATTATTATCGCGGAGTGTCACACGTTTCCCAATATCAAGCAGAGCTCGAAAGTCTGCAAAATCGCGGATATACCGATGCCTATTTGATTCATCGTCCGTTTGAGAAGCACGATACCCAGAGTCTGGATTTTACCATAACGCTGGGAACGCATCAGGTGACGGGTATGGTCTGTGAGGACGGGGAGCATTTTTTATGTAAATACAAGACCTTGCCGTATGAGAAGATGGAGATTGTCGCGCCGGCATCTGCTGTCATTGAAGAGGTGGACAACGCCATAGGAACCATCACTTTCGAAGAGGGTATGTACACGATTGTTTTTAAGCAGCTCAAAGCCAAAAACGGCAAGGTATGGGAGGAAGTTCACAGTGGAAATACCAACCCGATTGTACTTCCGTTAAAACTACCTCAGTATACTTTTTTCAGAATTCCATCTACCGAAGCAATGTGCACTGCACCAAAACAATAAAAAAGGAAAGTCATGAAATTCGTCTCGATTGTTATTGGAAGTAAAAGTGATTATGATGTTATGAAGTCGTGTGCCGATACACTGGATGCGTTTGGTGTTCACCATGAATTAGTTATCTCTTCAGCGCATCGTTCGCCTGAGCGTACCAAAGAGTATATTCAAACCGCAGAGAAAAAAGGGGCACAGGTCTTTATTGCCGCAGCCGGTATGGCGGCACATTTAGCCGGTGTTTTGGCATCCAAGACGGTTAAACCCATTATTGGTGTGCCTATGAGTGCGTCGGCACTCAGCGGTATTGATGCGCTGCTTTCAACCGTGCAGATGCCTGCGGGTATGCCGGTTGCTACGGTGGCTATCGGAAAAGCCGGTGCCATCAATTCGGCGTATCTTGCCATGCAGATTTTAGCTTTGAATAATGATGATTTAAGCATTAAGCTCAAAGAAGACCGTATTGCCAAGGCAAAGAAGGTAGAGACCGACTCGTTAGAGATTGAGACGATTTTATAAACCAGCAACGAAAGGCTTAGTATGAGTGTGGAGTGGATGACCATAGAAGAGTATTCAAGCGTGACAGGCCTTGAGAGTCGTTCTATTGATGACCTCATCGCTCATGGTAAGTTGAGCGTTAAAGTGGAAAACAATCAGACGTATGTTGACCCGCTTAAAGGAGCCAACAGTGTCGTCAGAGCCGAAGTGCAGGAACTGGTCAATACCGGTGGAAATATTACGGTGGGACCGCAATTTGTTGAAAAGACCATTGGAACCATCTTAAATCTGCATGAAAAAGTGCTTGATGCCAAAGATGAGACCATTGAGTCGGTTAAGAGTGAAAATCTTTTTTTAAAAGAGGCGCTTGCCTCGTTACAAGAACTCTACGAAGAAGATCGCAAGACTATTGATACCTTGACGAAACAGCTGCAGCTTTCGCAAAAAGAGGTGGAGTTTATGCGTCGTAAATACAAGCTGATGTGGAACAAAGTTGTTGATGAGTACGGCGACAAATGACCATAGCCGATCCCTGCGTTACGTGCATTATTAACCAGTCGCTTCGTGTTGCTGATGCCATTGATGCCGATGCGGCATTAACCCAACAGCTTTATGACTATGTCCGGGAGGCTTCCAAAAATTTTGATTTTACGCGCTCTCCTCCCGAGGTAGCGGCCGAGGTGTATGAAACCATGGCGCGCCTTGCGTCTAAAGATGATCTTTATGCTGATGTTAAACGTCTCTCTACGGCTAAAGCGCGGCAGAATCTTCCATTGCTCCATAAGGTTCTTGCGTGTTCAGACACGCCGTTTATAACGGCTTTGAAAATTGCCGTTGCCGGTAATGTCATTGATCTGGCGGCAGCCGTGAATTTTGATCTGGATGAAGAGCTCGAAAGCGTATTTCACACTCCGTTTGCCATTGATGATACGGCAGCATTGCAAACGGCACTCTACGGCGCTTCTTCACTGCTGTATATTGCCGATAATGCCGGAGAACATATTTTTGATTATGTGGCTATTGAGACGTTGCAGCGATGCTACCCGAATTTACATGTATTTTATATGGTTCGCGGTACCCCTATTATTAATGATGTCACACTCAATGAGGCAC
>QNZR01000068.1 GCA_003978475.1 Sulfurimonas sp. | reverse complement strand
TGTATATGTACGTCCGTAACCAAAGGTGATGGTGGTATTTAAAAGATCAATATTTCCACTATAATTTCTATCGACTAAATCGGCACTGATGACACAGTGCTTATTGGCACTGTTTTTACATGTAATATTTAAATCTTTAAATGTTTTGATAGCCGGATTGTTTGGTGACATAAAAGCAAGACCGCCTACAGGTCTAATAATCTGGCGATTGTAGTTAATCAAATAACCGATATTAGCCTGTCCTTTCATGTTTTTGAAAAAGACGCCCTGAGAGAGGTTGTCATCTTGAGATGTAGCAATGTCATTAGCAGGAACTCTATAGATGCTTACCGTACTGGCATTGGTATCTCTGACTCTAATGTAGCGTGTTAGGTCAAGATCGTTGCTTGCATCGGTATCGGTATAGGCAGTACCGTTGGCATCGGTATCATTGGCACCGTCAGCAGGCGCTATGGCATAGTTCGATAGCGCCGAGATATTCAGATCCTGGGCATAACACCCCTCAACATAGTTGCTAAGCCGCAGATTGTCGGCTCCAACAGCATCTATGGTACCTATGAATTTCACTGCCATATAGTCATCGGTAGAGTTGTTGGTATCCCAGCGTTGTTGAATATCACTCATGTAGACAAACTGTGGACTTCCATCAAATCCGGCATTGGCTATTCCTATTGACGGAGTGAAATTATTTAGGTTGAAGCGGTAGGGTTTGACTTCAATATCATGATCCTGATAAAAATGGACGGTGCCGCTTTGGGTAAAGCCGGTATCGGTGTTGTTGTGTTCAGAAGAGATATAGCATCCGACACGACCGTTAAGACGTTGTGTGCGGTAGGCATCAATGATATCACAGTCCTTACCCGGAAGAAAATCCCGTGCGGCAGTGTGGTGGGTCATATATATCGGATCAGAATCGGTACGGGTCCACTCTCTGTCATCAACATTGAGGCGGTATTGACCGACATTGGAAAATTTGTGGTAGATGGCACCGCTTGTTCCTTGAACCAGATTGAGTGTCAAATCGGCATCGGCGGTATCGTTACAGCGGGTACTGACTCCCGGCTGACGCGGATCCCAAAAGAAGGTTGCATTGATTTCGTCGGTATAAACCGTATAGTTTGGGGTCGGAGTCGTGTTAAAATGATTGGTTGCATTAAAATCAAACCGATAATGGTAGCCGCCGGCAACATCAATGTGTCGCTGCGCCGGTGCCGAGACGTTGGTTTCATAGCCGTAGTGGCGGGAGAGGTTGTTAGGTGTATTGGTCGTGTTGTTATAGTCAATACCGTTGTCGTTCATGGTAATCATAATGGCTTCGGGACGAATGGAAAAATTATCGCGTGAACAGGTCGCCACGGCATAATTGTCAAACATGCACTCAAAACACTCCAGGGAGCCAGGGTCACTTCCACAGGCATCAGCAGCGGAACATTTGGCATGTTTGGTACTACGGTAAAGGTTATGCAGTGACTGAAAGCTCAGATGATCATTATTAACCGTTGTGACGCTCCAGTTGGGAATAATGACCGATCGGTTGTCTTCGGTAAAGTGCCATACTCTGAATGCGGCATTTTTAGCGGCAGAAGCATAAAAACTTGGTGCGAGTGTCGGAACGGGTGATTTGTTAACAGCCGGGGTTGTGACGGAGGGTACAAAAATACGCTGTGAAATGGCGGCACCGGGGTCGTTACAGGTTGAGGTGTTAATATCGCCAAAAGCATTGGCATTGATGATATCGACAAGTACTGTTGTATTAAAATCAAAGTCCGGCTTTAGATTATAGATGCCGTTTGTAGGATCAACTTTATAGAGCACGACATCAACGTCATAAGGCTGCTGTGCTACTTGGGTCAGGAGGTTGTTGTAGTAGCCGCTGCTACCGTCACGAGAGGCATTGAGACCGCGGTCAATAATATTAAAAGCACCCCATTTTGGGGTATAGCTGTTTGAAGGCGGGCATCGCGGCACTTCTAGCCCCAGTGTGTAATTGTAGGGGATGGGAATGGTACCGCCGGGAGGGATGATGTAGTAGTTGAGTTGCATGTTGGTCGAGATATTGACCTCTCCGGAATAGGCAAAAGGATCCAGATCAAATTTGGCATACATAAACTCTTCGGAACCTAAAATACCACTGGTGTTTTGGGTATAGCCGTGTGCATCTTTTCCCAAACCGATGCGAACATTGCCGTTGTTATTACAGACTCTCTTGCCGCTATTGCCTCCGGTATAGATACAGCTTCCGGAGTCTTCTGTGTACGCCGTTGTGCTGTAGATACGGCTGTTGGGATCAGAAATATAGGTACTTCCGGAGACATAGCGTATTTTTGAAGTATTGAGGTCGCTGTAGAGTGAAATACCTCGAACCGGAAAGTCCGACTCGGTACTGCGCAGATAAAAAGCGGCTTCAATAGGATCGGAGGTAATATAGCCTTCAACTCTTGGAAATTTTGAGTCGTTATTTTCTTTGGAGAGGTATCGCCCGTGTTGTTTGTAGCTGTAGTCGTAACAGAGTTGAGGAGCGATTAGTTCGGTTTCAAAAGCGATCATAGACGGCCAGTAGGTGTCTCGGGCATTGCCGCTGTTGGCAGTTTTAAAATGAAACTCCATGGTGCTTTGTTTGGGAATGAGATAATCTCCGATATTATAGGTATGAATATCAATACCGTTGTTGTTAATCAATTCAGGAGAGCGCACCCCGCCGCCGTTAATGGACGAGTTGAAACTGTTGTTGCTTCCTTTGGGAAGATAGACGGTGTTGCCGTTAGTGTAGTCAATGGTACTGAGGGTGTCCCCTTCAATATTTTTATCACCTTCTGCCGTAAAGACGGAGACGCTTGAGGTAATATTGGTTTTATCGGGCGTGTAGAAGCCTGCAATATCAATCTGTAGATGGCTCGGTCCGCCATAGATATCGGCTTGAATCTGCTGCCAGCCGTCAAAGATGGAGAAGCTCCGAAATTTTTCAGTATCGCTTAAGCTATCTTCATAAATGACGACCAGTGTCCATGCCCCGTACAGTCCCAAACCGTCATTTTTACCTTCGCTGATTAAAACATCGGCAACAACATAGTGACCGGATTTCCAGCCGTTGGTTTGAAACAGGTGGGTCACATCGCTAAAGGCGGCGTAACTGACCAGGTCATCGGAACCGGCATCATGCATATAGTCGAGTATGGTCGGTGTGACTGTCGTAAAGTTAAAATCATTGTAGACAAAATTGGTACGTCCCAGTTTGACACTCATATTGGTCGTAAAATCATTTTCGTGTACAATTGCCTGCCAGTACAGACCGACCCAGGCGATGGAGGCGGTTGGGGGTATGACAAGTTCTGCTGCAGTAGAATTTTCGGTATTGGGAGCGAGTTGGTACTCGCACAAGTAGTACTCGTCGTTGGTTTCGGAGGCATTACTAATAAAAGCGCCGTTGGTGTAGGTATCGCACATCGTGTTGCTAAGTTCGTAACCGCCATTATCTGAAGGGGTTTGTGTCGGTGGCACCAGTACCGTATTGCCGATGGTTCTCATACCGCCTTTGAGATAGAGTTGGGTACGCAGTGTAAAATCACGATAATCCTCGTTGATGGCATCACTAACGGTAATGCTTACCGTGGCACTGTCGCTTTGGGTACCGGTAAGGTCGTCGATCTCATAGGTCAGTGTATCGGCACCGGCATAACCGGTATCGGGTTTATAGAGCAGCTTGCCGTCTACAATGCTTGCCGTACCACGCGATGGTAGTGTTGTAATGCGCAGGGTTGTCGGATCAACATGAGAGTCATTGGCTAAAATATCAATGAGTTTACTGGCATTGTGGGGTACCAAAGCAACATCATTTTGTGCGCCAAAGGGTGCCATAGTAAAATCAAAGTCAATTTTGAAAGTTCGATTGGCATTCCCGCGTTGCTTTAAAGCCACAACAATCTGCTGTCCGGCACTGACATTAATACGAGGAGAGGATTTGTTTCTTCCATTGGTTTCTTTACTCCATAAGTTTGCGCCACACCCGTCTTTAATGTAGAGTGAGTTGGCATAGCCGCTAACCTGCGAGTCCACCTGAACGGTACCGGAAACCTGTGGCGTAAAATGGTAGTAGTAGGTGGTCTTTCCCGGAATCGGGTCTCCCTCCCAGTCGGTAGCATCAGTGGTGGTGCCTTCAAGATTGTTTACGGTGTTACCGGGGCACAGCAGACGAG
>QNZR01000138.1 GCA_003978475.1 Sulfurimonas sp. | reverse complement strand
TTTTTCAACCAAAGAGAAACAAAACGGCAGCGGGCTGGGGCTGTATATGAGTCAAATCATTATAGACGATCATCACGGAGGTCAATTGCGCGTTTCCAATACCGACAATAACGACGGCGCCTGTTTTAGTATTTTCCTGCCCACAGGATCCAAAGAGTAGCCGATGGTTAATATTGAAGAGTTGTTGCTTTACACGTCGGAACTGAGTGTTTTGTATGTCGAGGACGATCTGATGATTCAAGCACGTAACCATGAAATTTTTTCCGATTTTTTTCTGAACGTCGATTTGGCTACCAACGGTAAAGAGGGGTATGCATGCTATGAAGCGTATTTTGAGCGTACCCATACCTTTTATGATGTTGTCATTACCGATATTCAGATGCCGACCATGGACGGTATTGCCATGAGCCAGCTGATTCAAAAACGACATCCGCACCAGATGCTTATTGCGCTCTCTGCACATCAGGATGCCCACTATCTGTTTGAACTCATCAATATGGGAATCACCTACTTTCTTCCCAAACCTGCATCTACCGAGGCACTGTACGACATTTTGTTTAAAACCTCGAAAATTGTGTATGATCGTAAAACCGCGGAGCAGTATTCGGAAAAACTGATTCTACTTAACCGAAAACTTGAAGACAATGTCATTGAACTCGAACAGGCTATCAAAAAAGCGGAAGAAGCCGCAGCCTTTAAAGATCGTTTTTTTGCCAACATGAGTCATGAAATACGGACACCCATGAATGCCATACTCGGCTTAAGCCATATTCTTCTGACATCACCGCTGAAAGGAAAAGAGCGGGATAATGTCTTAAAAATCGAAAATTCTGCCAATACCCTGCTTCGGATTATTAACAATATCCTGGATTTTTCAAAAATTGAAGCCGGAAAACTGACGCTTGAATCAATGGAGTTTTCACTGCATTCAGTCATTGACTACATTGCGACGGTGGTTGATATTAAAGCATCGAATAAAAATATTTCAATTATCTACAATATTGACAAACACATACCAAAAACACTCATTGGCGACCCTACCCGATTGGGACAGATACTTCTAAACCTTGTTGACAATGCCGTGAAATTTACTCATGAAGGCAACGTCGTTTTACATGTAAATCAGCTCGAGAAAGATGATAAGAGCTGTGTCCTGAAATTTGATGTCGTCGATCATGGTATTGGTATTGAAGCGGAGAAAATTGAGACACTCTTTGACTCTTTTGTTCAAGCAGACAGCAGTACAACACGAGAATACGGTGGCTCGGGACTGGGTTTGAGTATTACCAAATATTTGGTAGAGATGATGGGAGGTACTATTTCCATCCGCAGCCATAAGTCTCAAGGCAGTACCTTTTCGGTTGTGATTACCTGCGCTTATGTTCATCCTACATCGGTACACTGCCCTACTCGCAAAAATCGTGATATTGCCGGAATTATACTGCAAAACAGAACGCTTCTGCTTGTAGAAGACAATGAGGTCAATCGTCATGTTGTTTTGGGACTTCTGGAGCGAAGTGAAGCGACAATACTTGTGGCTGCTAACGGTGTCGAGGCACTGGAGTTGGCAGAGACCCGGAAAATTGATTTAATATTAATGGATATCAATATACCGATTATGGACGGTTGCGAGGTGACCCGGCGTATTCGACAGCAGCTAAATAACGTGCCTATTATTGGGCTAAGTGCCAATACTCTGCATAAAGATGTAGCGTACGCTCTTGATTCCGGTATGAATGCCTACCTTAACAAGCCTATGGATATTCAGAGGTTTTACCGGCTGCTGGATCAATATATTGATAATGCGGTATTGCATTACAAGCATGACAATGTCGAGCACTGTCATGCCGTTTCATCGCATCCGTTTTATGCCGTTTCCGGATTGGATGTTGCCGATGCCCTGGAGCGCATGGAGTATAAAGTCGCGCTGTATGAGCAGGTTGTGTGCGCTTTCTTTGAGATGTTCACCCATGCCGCCGAGGAGCTTCAGCAGTACATTATTTATGAAAATTATGACGATGCCTACCGACTTTGTCATGATATTCAGGGAAGTAGTGGTAATATTGGTGCAAAAGAACTCCATTTTATTACCAAAGAGATGGAAAAGATGATTCAACAGCGGCAACGAGATGCCGCACTACAGCAGGTAGCAAGCTTTTCACAAGTTTTTTTGGAACTTAAAGAGCTGGTTGACGCATCATTGCGAAATAGTGAAACAAAGGGACTTAATGAAAAAAACAATCATCATTGCTGAAGATAACGAGCTCAATATTACGATTTTAGACGGTATTTTACATGAGACCTACGATTTAATTATTGCCCGAAGTGCTGAAGAGGTATATCAGATTTTAAAAACCGAAACGGCCGATCTTTTTCTACTCGACATTGTTATGAGTAAAATTAGCGGCATTGATCTATGCAAAAGCCTGCGACAAGATGAAAGATATGTCAATACCCCTATCGTATTTATGACGGCGGTGCAAGATGAGAAAATTTATGATTCTGCGTTTAAGGTGGGTGCCAGCGCCTTTATTGCCAAGCCCTTCAAGTCTTCCGACCTTAAAAACACGCTCTCACAACTCCTAAGTCAATAACATTCAATCAGGCTGCCAGATGGTATGTTTGGTAATTGTGGTAAACAAAGCATCGACATTGGCATCTTCTTTGGCTGATGTCTTAACAATGCCGACACAATTACGATACTTGCGTTGGATTGCATCGTTATTGAGAGTAAGCGTGCCTTCAAGATCACTTTTGTTGATGGCAATAATAAACGGAATATCCGCACTAAAACGGTGAATGTATTCAAGATGCTGCTGAAGGTTCTGTTGCGTCTCTTCCCGGGTAATATCAACCACAACAATAAAGGCATTACACCCCTTGGCATAATGTAGCGGTACGTTCTGGTTTTTATTGGCACCTTCAATATCCCATAGCATTAATGCCACGGCGGCAATGTTGCCGTGATCTGTGAGTATGAGATTTTTTTTCATAATGTTGACACCGATGGTTGACAAATAGGCATCGCTAAATTTGTTGTCAACATAACGTGTTGCCAGACTGGTTTTTCCCACACCGTGATTACCAATAATTAGAATTTTTTTTATATATTTTTCCATTGCCCCATCTTTACTTCGACATATTATACCAATAAAATTTAACACATTGTGATTTTGAGCTGTTAGTATCACTAAAAAGCGGTACCTGGTTTATCCATTGTGTCCGAATGCGTTGCGGTGACACTCCCAGAGCTATCAATGCCGCCGTAGCATTTTGCGCCCGCTGTTTGGACAGCAGTGTATTTGAGACAATATTTTTAGAGGGACTGGCATAGCCAATGACGCTGAGCTGTGCGTGGGGATATTGTTGCAGCTGTGCGGCAATATGTTCTAGCAGCGGTGCATGACGCGGTGCTATGGCGGACATACCGCTTCTAAAATAGAGGCGATCATTATTTTTTTGAAGTAGTGTAACGTTGGAATAAACATGTTTGATAGCATCAAATTGCGCGATCAGATCTATAGCATGCTTGAGTTGTTGTGCTAATGCCGTCTCCCCGGAAATCGTCACAATACCGTTGGTAACATCACAGGTGAGATTTGTCTGTAAATTGGCATTGAGAAGGGCAACCTGTTTGGCAATGAGCCGCTTGCTTTTGGCATAATCTTTAAGCGGTTCACTCACCAGTACCCTATTCTCAAGTGCATAAGGAAATTTTTTACTCATAAGAGTTGTCGTTATTTCATCTTTTAGCTTTTGACTGGGAACACGCCCTTTAATGGCTAGCGTATCGCTGTCTTGCCATGAGGTGGTGATGGCATAGAGCGCCAGATGAGGATTGGTGTGGATGCGCTCTGATATCATGGCAACAAATTGCTCTTTTTGGTACTGGACATAATACCACCATCCGCCAAGTGTGAGTAATAACAACGCAATAACCGCTAAAGGCCATTTGCTCAAAGGCTGTTCAGCTGTTTGATGATCGTCGTGCTGATTGAGCCAAAACAGCGGTGTTAATAACTCTTGAATTTCCTGAGTGGGCAGCAAAGAGAGATTTCCGTCAAACTTTTGAATGGATGTGGCATATTGGTCTAAAACGGATTCAAGAACTTTATTGGTTGTTGTGATGAGCTTTTGTGTCGATTGTCCATCGAGCAACACGGCCAAATAGGAGTATCTGGATACTCCTATTTGGCCG
>QNZR01000160.1 GCA_003978475.1 Sulfurimonas sp. | reverse complement strand
GGTAGAAAAATTGAGAAAAAGAGTAGGGAAAAGTTACTGAGGATGTAACTTTTTAATTTATCCATACATGCGATCCAGATAGTTCATGATTGGCGTATCGAAGATAAAGACAATCCAGGTTGCCATTGCCAAAAAGGGAATAAAGGGTACCTGTTTACTCTCATCGGTTTCGTTGCGCAGCAGCATCATTGCCGGTAATGCCAGCAGTGCGGAGAGAAAGATGGCAACAAGAGCAAGTTTGACGCCCAAAAGGGCGCCCATGGTCGCGGCAATCATAATGTCCGCTTCACCCATTGCCTCTTGTTTAATGATATAGGAGATGTAAAAACGCAAAAGAGAAAAGGCGCCGGCAAAAAGCAGGGCATTGACGGCGTGCTCGCTAAGCATCTCCAGTGAGAAAACACTGACAACAGCCAGTGTCAGAGCCAGGAGGTTGAGACTGTCGGGCACCATTTTATAGTAAAAGTCAATCACACTGAGTGTGAGCAGCATCAAAAATGCCAGGGCAATGCCCAGAGTAGGGACGGCAATACCCATTTTCATGAAAACGGCTAAAAAGATGATACCGCTTAAGAGTTCGACAATAGGGTATTGTGGTGAAATTTTTGCTTCACAAAAGGCACATTTACCTTTAAGAAAAAGCCAGGAAGCAATGGGGATGTTATGCCACGGCTTGAGCGGTGTTTGACAGGCAACACAGTGTGAGGCGGGAAAGGCAACGTTTTCCTCTTTGGGGATGCGTACAATTAAGACATTTAAAAACGAACCGATGAGTGCACCCAGCACAAAGATAAAAACATATTCCACTATTTAATTCCTCCAAAGCGACGTTCAATGGTTCTAAAGTCGCTAATTATACTCTCTAATTCGACAGATGTAAAATCCGGCCATAAAGTATCGGTAAAAAACAGTTCTGCATAAGCCGACTGCCACAAAAGATAGTTGGAGAGTCGATGGTCTCCGCCGGTACGAATGAACAGGTCAACATCTTTTTTACAATCAAGTGCTGAGGCAATATCGTTTTCCGTCACTTCACAGCAGGGCTTGTCAATGCGGTTGACAGCACGTACGAGCTCATTTCGTGCACCGTAGTTGAGTGCGAGTGACTGAGTCAGACCCGTACATTTCTTTGTCTGTTCTTCAGTGGCGGTAATGATTTTCTGAAGTTTCCTGGAAAATTTGCTAATATCACCGATGGCTTTGAATTTGACATTGTTGTTTAAATAAAAGGGCAGCTCTTTTTTGAGATATTTTCCCAACAGTTTCATTAAAAATTCAACTTCGAGTGCCGGGCGTTTCCAGTTTTCGGTGCTAAATGCGTAGAGTGTCAGCTGTTTGATCTCTTTGTGGTCGGAACAAAAAGTGGTAATGTCCCGTACGATCTCGGCTCCACGCTCATGACCGGCAATACGTTGGCGTCCACGATTTTGTGCCCAGCGTCCGTTTCCATCCATGACAATGGCAATATGATTAACCTTGTTAGCCACGCAGTGCCTCCAGTAAGTGTAATGAGAGGGTAAGTTTGTCCTGTTTTTCTAAAGAGACATCACCCGTTTGTCTCAAAAGCGTCAGTGCATTGTCACTGCTGCCGAAACTGCTGGAGTTGCGTAAGACATTCAGGCATACGGCATCAACGTTTTTATGCTCAAGCAGGGCTTTGGCATTGTCATAGGCATGCGTGTCATCCATCTCCGCTTTAAATGCTACGGTAATGATGCCTTCGCGTTCCAGCGAACTCAAAAGGTCGCGGTTTTGTTTCAGCTCAAGTGCATAATGTTCTCCGAGCATGGCTTTTTTCAGTTTGCCCTGTTGGGGAAAGCGCGGAATGTAGTCGCTTACGGCTGCTGCCATGAAGAGGTAGGGTTCTTTTTGTATCAGATGAATCTGCTCGTCGTTCATTAGGGACGCTTTGCTCAGTACCCCTTTTTTGGCAATACGAATGGAGTCACTAAGGTATTCAAACATTTCGGCACTATCGTTGACATCTATTTTGTGCAGGGCACTCGGCAGATTGGGCTCAAAGCGTGTAGCAATGAGATTAACGTCGGCTCCTTTAAGGTAGAGTGCGGTGGCTAACGCCGATGCCATTTTGCCACTGGAGAAATTGCTGATGTAGCGTACATCGTCAATTTTTTCAATCGTACCGCCTCCGGTGACGATGACGCGGCGATGCTCCCAGTAGGAATCTTTTAGCAATAGTCGCGCAGCATGGTAGAAAATATCGAGTGGTTCTGCCATAGCGCCGTCGCCGGTGGTCTGACATGCCAACTCTTTAACCTGAGTCGGTACCACTTCGTAATTGGCAATACCGAGCATTTTGAGGTTGGCTTTTGTTATGGGGTTCTCAAGCATATGGGTATTGGCCGAGGGGGCAATAAGCTTGGTTTTGGGGTCGGCAAGTGCACATTGAAGCAGCAGGTTGTCGGCAATGGCATTGGCGAGTTTGGCAATGGTGTTGGCGCTACATGGAGCAATAATAAAGAGATCGGCCCAGGCAACGGTTTGAATATGGTTATGCTCACTGCTCCATGATTCATGTTGTTCATCCAGAACGTTGTGGCGGCTTAGTGCCTCAAAACTCAGGGGAGTGACAAATTTTTTGGCAGCATCACTCATGACGATTTTGACATCGGCTCCCGCTTTAACAAACAGACGCACCAGATCGAGCGTTTTGTATGCGGCAATAGAGCCGGTGACTCCTATGAGAATACGTTTGTTCTGAAGCAAGTCGGAAGGAAGCGTCATAACAGCTACCTGGTACCAAAAAATTTATAGAAAAAGTTTTCTACTTTTCTGATGGGGTTTCGATCAATTGCCAGCGAACCTTTCTCTATTTTACTGCATGAAACGGTAGTTCCCGCGGCAATAAGAACATCGTCTTCAATTTCTACGGGGGCTACAAGCTGGGTATCGCTGCCGATAAAGACGTTTTTTCCGATGATGGTTTGGTATTTCTTCTTACCGTCATAATTACATGTAATGACGCCTGCACCAATATTGGTGCCTTCGTTGGCTACCGTGTCTCCCAAATAACTGAGGTGACCGGCTTTGACTCCGTTGAGTGTCGATTTTTTGACTTCGACAAAATTACCGATGTGCGTATCGGTTATTTTGGATTCTGGGCGAATGTGTGCCAAAGGTCCAATGCTGGAGTTGACAATTACACTTGCTTCAATGACGCTGTGGGCTTTAATGTTTGAGGTGGCAATATGAGTATTTCCGGTAAGTCGTACGCCGTTTTCAAGCAGTGACTCGCCTTCAAATGTGACGCCTTCTTCAATGTAGATACTTTGGGGCAGTTGCATGTTGACTCCCTGGCGCATCCAGAAGTTGCGGATGCGCTGCTGCATAATCTCTTCGGCTGCTGCCAGATCTGCTTTGGAATTGACCCCCATAAAGTGTTCTTCATCAATTAAGAGCGGCATAATGCTACGCTTGTCACGATTGGCCAGTGCAATAATATCGGTTAAATAGTATTCTGCCTGAGCATTGTTGTTGTCAATTTGGGGAATGTAGGTTTCCAACATCTCTTTTTTAAAGGCATAAATGCCCGCATTGACATGGGTGATTTTTTTCTCGATGTCACTGGCGTCTTTATCTTCGACAATGCGTTCGACACCATGCTCAGAGATGACGACCCGACCGTAACCCGAAGGGTCTTGCAGATCAAAAATTGACATAATAATGTCGGCATCTTTGCCTAAAAAGCCTTCAAGAGACTCGGCAGTAATGAGGGGCATGTCGCCGTTGAGTACCAAAAGCAGATCGTGTTTGACACTGACATTTTTAAGAGCGCCGCCGGTTCCGGGAAAGTTATCGGCATCTTGCGCAACAAAAATGACATCATCAAAATATGTTTTCATGGATTCAATGACACGTTCTTTTTGATGTGCAACAACGACGGTAATGTCATTACTGAGCTTTTTTGACTCTTTGATGATGTGATAGAGCATCGGTTTCCCGGAGATTTCGTGTAAGACCTTGGCTTTGGCGGATTTCATACGGCTGCCTTTTCCTGCCGCGAGGATAACAATAGAGAGGTTGTTCATTTTTATGCACTTTGTTTTTTTATTGTAATTTTACCCAATTATTTTCAATCGAAGGTTTTTTATTTCGTTTTACCCAGCCCAATCCGTTAAAAACTAGCAGTTAAAAAGAGAACACTGTTTGTTTTGATTTTGAAAAAAGCAAGCGGTAGTTCACGAA
>QNZR01000122.1 GCA_003978475.1 Sulfurimonas sp. | reverse complement strand
CAATTTTTGTGGCATCAATATTATAGGTTCGCGCATCAATATCGACAAAAACCGGTGTTGCCCCTAACAAAGCGATGGTCTCAGCCGTGGCGATGAAGGTGAATGGCGTCGTGATGACCTCATCGCCGGGCTGAATATCTAGTGCCATCATTGCCAGGAGTAGCGCATCGGTACCCGAACCGCATGTTATGGCATGTTTGGCGTGGGTAAACGCTTCGAGTTCTTGTTCAAGTTGTGCCACTTCATCGCCCATAATATAGTTAGACTGGTCTAAAACGGCTTGCATTGCGGTATCAATCTCTTTTTTATAGCGTTGATATTGATATTGAAGATTGGCAAAATCTATTGTCATGAGAGCGGTTCCACGACTTCATTGTCTAAACGATAGGTTGAACCGTCAAAATCATCAACGCCAATGCCTTCATCATCAAAACAAAGCGTATTGCCGGCACGACTGACCCAGCCAATTTGATGCGCGGGAACACCGACCATCAGGGCATAAGGCTTGACATCTGTGTTGATAACGGCACCTGAGCCAATCAGCGCGTATTCACCAATAGTGACACCGCAAACAATCGTGGCATTGGCACCGATGGAGGCGCCGCGTTTTAGCACGGTTGGTTGAAACGCCTCTTTTCTAACAATAAAGCTTCTTGGATTCATGATATTGGTAAAGACCATGGAGGGACCCAGGAAGACATCATCTTCTATGGTGACGCCCTCATAAATGGAGACATTGTTTTGTACTTTAACACCGTTGCCGACGCTGACATTGGGGCCTACGACACAGTTTTGCCCAAAAGAGCAGTTGGTGCCTATTTGAGTATGAGATAATATATGACTAAAGTGCCAGATTTTTGTGTTTTTTCCAATAGTGACATCATCATCAACATAGCTTGATTCATGGACAAAATAATTCGTCATCAGGTGAGTACCTTCTTGCAAAATGGATGGTACTCATTTTTGAGTCCGGTAGGCTGTAGCGACCGAATAGTTGAGACGGTCTCAATGGAGTTATAGGCCTCATCCAGACCAAAGCCTCCTCCGGACAAAATGTGCGCATAACTGCTTGTGTGCAAGTCGGTAAATCCACCGCTAAATTCAATCTCTTCACCATCAACGGTGATGCTTCGGTAGGTACGCTGCCCGGCAGCTTTAATCTCTTGAGGAATATAGTCGTAATTGACACTTAAAAACCACCGTACATTAGCATGTTTAAGTTGAAATGTTCCGGCATTGGTATCGGCATGCTTGAGGGTGACGATGTTCTTTTTGACATCACCAAAAATCCAAGTGAGCATATCAAAAAAATGGACACCGATATTTGAAGCAATGCCTCCGGATTTACTCTCATCGCCTTTCCAGGAAGTGAAGTACCACTTTCCGCGTGAGGTGAGGTAAGTCAGATCAATATCATAAATTTTATTGGGGTTTGTCTTAAGCTCCCGGGTGACTTTCTCTTTGAGTGCCATAATGCCAGGGTGAAGCCGCAGCTGTAAAATATTGTAAACTTTTTTCCCGGTCTCTTTTTCAATGATTTTAAGCTGGTCAATATTGTGAGGATTGAGCACCAGCGGCTTTTCGCAGATAGCATCGGCACCATTTTTGAGTGCAAAACGAATGTGGGCATCATGCAAATAGTTGGGTGAGGCAATCGCGACATACGCAATGCGCTTGTCATGTTCGCGATGCCATTTGTCGATGAAGCGGTCGAAACGTTCAAATTCGGTAAAAAACGAGGCATCGGGAAAATAGGAGTCAATAATGCCGACACTGTCGTTGGTATCGCACGCGGCAACGAGTTCATTGCCGGTCTCTTTAATGGCTTTCATATGACGGGGCGCAATATAGCCTGCGGCACCGATAAGGGCAAATCGTTTCATGAGTTACAACTTTTTGGTGTATTTTAACATAGAATGGTTACTCCCACAGTGTCAGGGTAAAAACGGCACCAACCTCACTGTTTTTTGCACTGAGGCTTCCTTGACAGTGTTCTTCAATAATGGTTTTAGACATATACAGCCCCAGACCGGTACCGTTTTTAATCTCTTTGGTAGAGAAGTAGGGATCAAAAATTTTGTCAATAACCTCGTCGTCAATACCGCCGGCATTGTCAGAAACCGTAATGGTAAAGGCATGGTCTATGTGAAACGATTCAATGGTAATATGCCGACGTACCTGAGTGTCATCAAAGGCATCAATGGCATTGCTGATAAGGTTTATGAGGACTTGCAGGAGCTCATTTTGAAAACTTTTGATGGGTGTTTTTAGATGCAAATTTAATGTTATTTCTACAGCATTGGTCATAATAGAGCTTTCAAGCACATCAATGGCTTTACGAATAACATCATCTAAAACAACATCATTTTTCTCCTTGTCGGGACGAAAGAAATTTCGAAAGTCATCAATGGTCTCCGAGAGCATATTGACATGCGAATTGATACTGGTAAGTTTTTCATTGAGCAGCGTATCGTTAATGGGCTCTCCGAGCATGGTGGAGAGCTTCAGGTTTTGACTGATGGCGCCAATGGTTGCCAATGGTTGGCGCCATTGATGCGCAATCATGCTAATCATTTCACCCATCTGTGCCATTTTGGCTTGCTGGAGCATCAGAGCATCCTTTTGGCGCAACTGTTTAATACCTTCACTAATGCGCTGCTCCTGTAGTTCCGTCTGTTTGATCAGTTCCACCTGATAATGCTTTTGCTCGGTAATATCTTTGAAGGTTCCTTCAATGCCGGCAAATCGGTTGGCAAGGTCATAATAGCGGTGAGCGTTAACTAAAATCCAGATATTATCACCATTTTTATGAGAGATTTTAATCTCCAGATTTTTAATGTGTCCCGAGTTTTTTTCGAGCATGGTGCTAAAATAGTCGCGTTCATCTTCATTGGTGAGCAGATCAATGAGAGAGTGATCAATGAGTTCGTAGTTATGATAGCCCAGTAGCGCGTAAATTGAGGGAGTAACGGCAATAAAGCGGTATGAGGTATCGGTACGGTAGAAGGTGTCTTGCATGTTGTCAAGTACCGAGGTAATCTCATTGTGGGCATCAAGTGTATGCTCATAGCTGATACGTTTGAGTTTTTCATTCATGTATGCCAAAATAACCGCACCAAAATAGGCAAGAATACTCTGTTGGGCCAGAGCATAGGTGTAATTGGGCCGTAAAATGCCGTCATAAATAAAATAGGTCAGTATTAGCAGGGTGGTAAAGTGTGACAAAACCCACAGCATGCCGCGCTTTTCACCTTGAAGATAGAGGGCGACAAAAGGGAAGAGAATAACCCAGATATGACCGGTACCCTCATACCCGCCATTGGCAAAAATAATGAGAGTAATCATGGCAACATTGCTCAAAAAGAGCTCACTCGAAAGCAGGGTGTTCTTAGAGCGCTTCAAATAGACAATATTGGCAATAAAAAAAGAGCCAAAAAGGAACTCAAGCAGTCCGAGGGTATAGGCTGCGTGGTAACTGTGAACGATGCCGAATCCAAGCAGGAGCAAGGCACTGAACCCGGCGGCAATATTAATAAAATCATGCCGCGTGGCATCGGCACGTTTTTGAAAGTCGGTTGTTGCGTATCGATTCATCCGGGATCATTCATGTCAAAGTAGTGCTATTATAGCAGATTATTGTAATGAGAAAAGGGCGTGGGAATATCAATGACAGGGGGCGCTGCGCACCTTCTTCCGGAGGCAGCACAACACGGCTAGTGAAGCATCTGTATAACTTCACAGGTCATTGGCAGGGTTCGGGCATACGAGCCTTCAATAATGCCGGTTTTGAGGTTGATGAGTTTGACAAAAATGACCAACTCTTCATCGGTGTAGGTATAGGTACCGGCAATCACACGTTTGACTGCAACCGTGGTTTTCCGCATATTGTCGGAGCTGCGGGAGAGAATTTTCAGACCGTTCCCCGAAATTTTAAAATATTTGGAGACCTCGGCCTCAAGGACTTTAAAGTTGTGCTTGTTAATCAAAGAGTCTTTAAGACTGTTTGAGAGAACAAATCCGAACTTGGAGTGATTTTCCAGCGACGTTGTATCGACAAAGTCGGTGACCAGCACCTGTTCCCCCGTTTTGAGTTTGTCGGTATTGGTCTCATCCAGATTAAACGGCGAGTTTAGAATGGAGTCAATAGCATCATCCATGACGCCGCCATAGTTAATATGAACATCATAATACTGTTTGGTTGAAATGGTACTGCTGTTACAGAC
>QNZR01000021.1 GCA_003978475.1 Sulfurimonas sp. | reverse complement strand
TTCAGCGAGGACCCGGACAGCGACGCCGGCGTCCTTCACGTCGAGATCTTCGCCGATGGCAGTTGGCGACAGATCGTCGACCTTCTCGGCGTTCACGGTGAACATTGGATCGAACTCGAGGCCGACACCGACGACAACCTAACGGTCGACACCAACGACCTGTTCCGCCTGGTGACACCAGACGAGGTCGGCCGCAAACGAGGCAAGCCCAGTGACTTCGTGTTCTCGTCGCGAAGAGTTGCGACCGACGGAAGAGATTCATAAGGTTGATCCCGACCGTGAACACCACAATCAGCGTGCTCAGGAGGAGGTTCCCCAAAAAAAAGAGGCGCAAGAATCCTCTGATGAAGAAAATGATGAAAGCTCAAGCGATTCTCAAGAGAGTGCACGCTCTTCCCATCGTCTCGACATTACCGTATAGCTAACGTTCAATCACTTTGGTTTTAAGGCGCATGAATTCTTCTTCGGTGATGATGCCCTGCTCTTTCATCTTGTATAACTTGGCAATTTCATCACTTGCAGATGGAGACTCTTGAGCGGCATTGTGGGTGATTAGCTTTTTTTTGTCGGCATCGATCTGCAGTTCCGAGCCGCTGAGAAAAGTCCGGGAAATTTCGTTAAGAGCCTGATCAGCTGCTATGGGTTGCATGGTAAAGGTACCATCCTCCTGCGGAAGCGTACGAATAAAATATGCCGTATTGTTATGCAAGTCAAGGGTAACACTCTGCTCTAATATACCGTTGGCAACTGCACGAAAAGTCGCCTTTCCGGCCTTGAGATAGACCGGTGCATACTCGGCACCTCCGAGGATATAGGGTATTTTTTCATTATCGACATAGAGCCGGTAGGTTGGCGTGTTGTGTCCGTGAATCGAAGGACGGTAGAGGTACACCAGAGCACTCTCTTGAGAGAGTTGTGCACTGGTGAAGGGCTGCTTTTGAGCACAGGAGACAAGCACTAAAGGAAGCCAAACAAGAAGGGGCAGGGTAAAACGTCGGTACATACAGATGCCTTCAGATGGAATTTGTGAGTCAATTATAGCCAAAGATTCCTCTGAATATTTAGCCCTAATTTTGTTTTTCAATAGTATAATCGTAAAAATATATTGTTTGGGGATACTATGGCAGTTGATAAAGAGCGAATCGTAACAGGAGCCCTTCTGGTTGGAGGCGTTTATCTCGTTGGAGTGATAGACAGCTTTTTTTTAATGTGGCTCTTTTTAGGTGCGGTGTACATGCTTGCTTTTTATGAGGCAATGAAGCTTTTTGGTCTGCGTAACAATGCCCTCTTTTTTTATGCACTATTAGTATGGATTGTCGCGAGTTTTTACCCGTATGGTGATGATTTGTTCGTCATTGCCGGAGTCATTTTTGCTTCGGTTGTCGCCTATACCCAGCGATTGGAGTGGAAGTATTTCAAGCCGTTTCTCTACCCGACGGCAGGGATGCTCTTTATTTTAAGTCTCTATCAGGAGTACAGTATGACGGCAATGCTGTGGCTGCTGGTCGTTGTCGCCGTCACAGATATCGGTGCGTACGTCGTCGGCAGAAGCATCGGGAAACGATCGTTTTCTCAGACGTCACCAAAAAAGACTCTTGAAGGCGTGATGGGCGGTGTCATTTTAGCGACCCTGGCAGGTACCTATGTCGGCATTTCGATTGTCGATATTGAAAAAGCGTTGATTGTCTCCTTTTTTGTAGCCCTTATCTCCATTTTCGGTGATCTTTTTGAGAGCTATCTCAAGCGTCAGGCCGGGGTGAAAGACAGCGGTACAATTTTACCGGGTCACGGCGGTGTTCTTGATCGTATTGACGGGTACCTCTTTGGCGGGGTCGTGATGCTGGTACTGCTTCGGGGCATCGTTTGATTCTTCTGGGCTCTACCGGCTCCATAGGCGTCAATGCCCTGCATATTGCTACCCGCTTTCATTTACATGTAGATGTGTTGGCGGCAGGACGCAATATTGCGCTGCTCAACAAACAGATTCAGCAGTATCAGCCCCGTATGGTGGTGATATCGCATGAGGAAGATCGTCACAAAGTGGTGCATGCCGATGTGCTTGTTGGCGAGGCGGGTATTTTAGAAGCGATTGAGCGTTCTGATGCGAAGCAGGTGGTGAATGCCATTGTCGGTTTTGCCGGTTTAAAACCGACGCTTCATGCCCTTGCGTGCGGTAAAACGATTGCGCTTGCCAATAAAGAGTCGTTAGTAGCCGGAGGATCTTTTGTCGATACCAGCAAGATTCGACCCATAGACAGTGAACATTTTGGTTTGTGGTACCTTCTTCAGGCGTCCAGACCGTTACGGAAAATGACCATTACCGCCAGTGGCGGCGCTTTTCGTAATTGGCCCATAGAGCGCTTGCAACATGCGTCGCTCCGTGATGCGCTCAAGCATCCCAACTGGTCTATGGGGCAAAAGATTACGATTGACAGTGCCTCGATGATGAACAAACTTTTTGAGCTGCTTGAGGCGCGCTGGCTCTTTGGGGTTGGGGAGTATGATGCTATTATTGAGACCCGTTCGCTCATTCATGCCCTCATTGACTTTCAAGACGGCTCTACTACGGCACATTTTGCACATGCCTCCATGCAGCTGCCCATAGCGTACGCGCTATGTGATCGTGTTGATGAGACGATTTTAGAACCGGTTGATCTGGTTCACGTCGGTTCTTTGGAATTTCGTGCCATTGAGACGGAGCGTTACCCAATTTGGCAGATTAAAGAAGAGATACTGAAATTGCCGCAGCTGGGTGTTGTGGTGAATGCCGCGAATGAAGCGGCAATTGAAAAATTTGTTGCGAAACAGATAGGATTCCTGGAGATTTCCACGCAGGTGCTACAGGCATATGCGCACTTTACAACACCTCCAAAAAATATGGATGATGTGTTTTTACTCGACACTGAAGTACGGAGGTATATTGCGTTATTATGAAACCGAAAGTTTTGATTTTACATGGCTGGCACGGTTCTGATGCGCCGCACTGGCAGGATTGGCTCTATCATGAGTTGCTGACTCAGGGGTATGAGGTGGCATTCCCCCAGTTAAGCGACAACAAGCACCCCAAAAAATCGGTCTGGATGCGTGAAGCACAGGCAGCATACCATGCTTTGCAGCCGGATGTGGTTATTGCCCACTCTATGGGAAATACCCTGTGGTTTCATCTGTGTCATGAAGGTTTGGTCAATCGGGTTCAACGGTTACTTTTAGTAGCACCGCCCCGCGATTTGCGTGATTATGATGAGGTTGCCGAGTTTTTTCCTGTGACAACAAAGGCGTGTTGTGCCGATGAGATATTGATGGTAAGCTCAACGGATGATCCGTATATGAGCAAAGCGGAAGCCGCTGAATTTGCTCGAGCACATCACTTCAAGCAAAAAGTAGTCCAAAATGGTGGTCATATTAACAGTGACAGCGG
Organism: Sulfurimonas sp.; assembly: GCA_003978475.1. Classification (GTDB taxonomy): domain Bacteria; phylum Campylobacterota; class Campylobacteria; order Campylobacterales; family Sulfurimonadaceae; genus QNZR01. The sequence goes on along the minus strand of QNZR01000021.1, from coordinate 854 downwards.
TTTTGGCCCCTGGCCATGGGTATTGGAGTGGGTAACAAAGGGTGGCGAGTGATTTTAAGTATTGAGAGCAGTTGCGATGACAGCTCTATAGCCGTAACCGAGATCGGTACGCGTCGACTGATTTACCATAAAAAAATATCGCAAGAGCTTGAGCATGCCCGTTACGGCGGCGTCGTACCGGAGTTGGCATCGCGTCTGCATGTGGAAGCCTTACCCAAAATTTTACAGGAGTGTCAGCCCTATTTTTCAACACTTAAAGCGGTAGCGGTTACCAATGAACCGGGCTTGAGTGTGACTCTTGTTGAAGGGGTGATGATGGCAAAAGCCCTTGCTATTGCACTGAAAATTCCTCTGATTGGTGTGCATCACCTTAAAGGGCATATTTACTCTCTTTTTATTGAAAAAGCGACACAATTTCCCTTAACCGTTCTGCTGGTCTCAGGGGGACATACCCAGGTGATGGAGGTAGAGAGTCTTCATAAAATAGAGACGGTGGCTCGTACCATGGATGACAGTTTTGGAGAGAGTTTTGACAAGGTGGCCAAAATGATGCATTTGGGTTACCCCGGCGGTCCTCTTGTTGAGGCATTGGCACAACAGGGCAATGCTTTGCGTTACCCTTTTACCGTACCGCTGCACCAGTCACCGCAAATCGCTTTTAGCTATTCCGGACTTAAAAATGCCGTGAGACTGGCGGTAGAAGCGGGAAGTGAGTGTGATTATGCCGATATTGCCGCCTCTTTTCAGCGGGTAGCGACCGCGCATCTGTTACAAAAACTGAAAAAATATTTTAAGAAGCGTCCGCCACAACGCTTTGCTATTGTCGGCGGTGCCAGTGCCAACTGCTATTTACG
>QNZR01000178.1 GCA_003978475.1 Sulfurimonas sp. | reverse complement strand
TGTATAGCACATTGCCATAAGAATCACTTTTAAGAAGTTTTGGCAAAATATTAATCATATTATGGTTCATTCATACAATTCCATATCACTAAGTCATCATGCGTTAAAAATGGGACCAAATAATTGATTTAAAGATCCAATATTTTCCTCATATTTTTTAGTACAATATATTTTATATAAAATAGTGTAGATGTTATCTTTTTGTTCTCCTGTTATAGAATGAATCTTCTCGACCAGGTATGCCATTCTCTCTTTTGCTTTTTTACGAATATTACTATTGTTACATTGAGTATAGTCTTTAGATCTAATAATTGTTTCAATGTTGATTATATGCCCACTTAAATGTGATAAAATTTCTTCTTGAATAAAGAAAGAAAGTTTAATGGCTGAAATTGATATGACTGATGTTAAAATTCCACAAATTATTTAAGAGAGATTGTACCATGAATATTATTGAAACCACCGATGCTTTTACGTCTTGTGTTGACACCATTCGATCCAAACCCGGATACAAAGACCCTCTGGCTTTTGGAATTTGCCGTATTGATTACGGGCAACTGCATGTCGACAAAGTGCTTCAGGCAACCTATCCGCTGATTAACTGGAATGAAAACTTCGGCAGTGCCGCTATTTTTATGGAGGCGCTGCAAGAGCAGCATGTAAATATCGACTATAATGCCCATGAGGTTATCTGCAATATTAACCTTGCCTTTTTGGAAAACTGCCTGAATGCCTTCACCCCATACGCCGATGAAGCCATGGGTGATGCCCATAAAAACATTCAGGTCGTCTCGGCACTGTATAACCAGCTTAAGCAGGAGGGCTGCCGAGACGGTGAATTTCGTGTTATTTTTCTTTTTGATGATGCGCCATGTGAGAGTGTTGAAGCAACGTATCTGAAGCTTTATGCCATCTCTCAGGCAAAAGTACCGCTACGTTCTGTTAATCTTGATGGCGCATTTGGCGCACTTCCCAATGTGGCATGGTCAGCAGGGACACCGATTGAACTTGAGTGGCTGCGCGAATTTGAAATTGAACTCAAGCTTGCCAATGAGTACCCTCACATTGACTTTGTCGATAAGTTTCCACGTTTTCTACAGCATATTATTCCTGCAGACAATACCCGTATTTTGGAGACTTCCAAAGTACGTTTTGGTGCACAGCTTCATGCCGGAACCACCGTTATGCCCGGAGCCAGTTACATTAACTTTAATGCCGGAACTACCGGTGTCAGTATGGTAGAAGGAAGAATTTCAAGTTCTGCTATTGTCGGCGACGGCAGTGATGTAGGCGGCGGAGCATCCATTCTCGGAGTCCTTAGCGGTACTGACGGCAATCCGATCTCTGTGGGTAAAAATTCACTTTTGGGTGCGAACTCGGTGTGCGGTATTCCTTTGGGCGATAGCTGTATTATTGACGCCGGATTGGCAATTTTAGAAGGTACTAAAATCGGCATTTATCACGAAGAACTTCAAAAGATCAATGCTGCCAATCCCGGAGTGACTTTAGAAGGTGAAATTTTTAAAGGAAAAGATCTTGCCGGACTCAACGGACTGCACTTTCGTCAGGACTCACTTACCGGTGAAATGGTTGCCAAGCGTTCTACTCGCGAGATTACACTTAACGCCGACCTGCACTAACGTTTTTGTTTCGGGTCGAGAGACCCGAAATTACATCTCAATACTAACCTAAAGATAAGAATTTTTTTCATATAATATTTATAAACAAAAAGGAGTGAGTCTTATGATATCTTCAAACCTTTCATCTATTATGGCCAATCAGTCTTACATGAACGCCAGTGCCGCGAATGTTGCCAATGTGAGCAGTGACGGATTTGCTCCGGTGCAAACGACCCTGAATGAAGGGGTAAGCGGTGGTGTCCGTGCAACATTTTCGCAGCAAAGCATTGACGCCTCCATGCAGAGCCAGACCACTCTTGCTACAGAAATGACCGATCAAATCAGCATTGACGCATCGGTCACAAGCAATGTAGCAGCTCTCAAAGCGCAAGATGAGATCTTTGGTTCACTCTTGGATGTCACGGCGTAGTAGCCTCTTGAGTCATAATATTCATACTCTCTAAATGCTTCAGGTGTGCGTACCTGGCATCGTAATCAGGCTGTTCTTTTCCCAGTTCCAAAGTGCTAATAACGGTTTTACCGACAATTTTTCTTCCGGCAACACCATCCTTTACCGTGCGAATACCCCAGGTATCGTGAAAGACCATAATCTTGCCTTGAAAAAGTCCCAAATAGAGCAATACATGACCCCGCCGGTAGAGTATGGTTTCAAAGGGCACCCCCTGCTCTATAATGCGTGTTCTTTTCTGATCTGCATTTAGACCCTTTAGCGAAATTATTTTGCCTATGGTTGCCTGTTGTGATGAGTTACGTGGCAGCCATATACCGAAAGAGGCAAACATATCGCGCAGTGTTGATGAGCAGTCCCGCTCTTCATACATACCGCCCCAACCGTAATTTTTTCCTAAAAGTTCATTCATGAGTGCCGTCATATTCTCACGACGTAACAGCATCGGTCCACTGTGGGCATCTTGCCGCGGCAGTGCTGCTGCGGTAAATCGACTGCCATTATGAACCATAACCGTATAGTGTGTGGTGTTAATATCATAATAAGGCAGCATCATACCCACTCTGCCATAAGTAACAAAACTTCCATTGGCATCTCGCAGTGCGGTGCCATCATGTATAACATGTACAAAACGGTTGCGCTTATAGGCTTGCGTCTGTGCTTCTGTCAGCAGTACAATATCGCGATGGCGTACCCATCCGCTGGCATAAGAAGTAAAAACATAAACCCATGCGCCGTCTTTAGAATAGTGTGAGACCAATAATGGCTCATTGGAATGCACCCCGGAGTTTTGCATATAGTCAAAAGGAAATCCCTCACCTGCTTGAGAAGGGTCACTAAAGAGCGGTTTGTGTGTCGGGAACGCTCTTAGGTGTGTGAAATGTCGAGAAATGGCATAACGATTGACACTGCCATAGGCATTAAAATTACTTTGCTGCACCATAGTATGAAACCATGACGCATCTATCGGCAGCAGATTTTCGCCGTAACTCTCCCCCGCCTTATATCGCCGAAACGCCCATTTTGCTTCAAAGCGGGTTATGGGAGGTTGACGCATTTTCCATGGTGAAAAATAGTGCTCTTCATAGTGCTTTTGTCGCTCCAGAAGTCTGCTTTTCGATGGCATATTTTCGATGTAGACACTGCTGTCCTGGACATAATTAACCAGATCGGCAACCGGAACAACACCTCTTTGAAGCGCACAGCCGCCAAGCATCAGCATAAGAGACAATGTCAAAAATAGTAATTTCAATCAATACCGCCAAATCGCCCTACAATACGGCCGACAACTTCAATCTCTTCGGGGTAAACCGTCTGTATGGGATACTCTTTATTATCAGAAATTATATCAATTTTTCCATCAATTCTTTTTTGAATTCGTTTAATAAACAATCCGTGTTCCGTATTGATAGTAAAAATACCGCCGCGAGAGATATCTTGTTTGGAACGGTTTAGGAAAACAATATCATGATAGCTAAATGTCGGCTCCATTGAATCACCGGAGACATTGATGGCTTCAATATTTTTGAGCTCTCGTTCTCCACCAAGGGTAATCACAAAATTTTCTGATAACATGAGGGACTCATGATGTTCATTTTCAACGCTGCAGCCACCACCGGCAGAGGCATTAACCTCACTAAAATAACGTACCATAAAAAATCTATTGGTTGCTTCAATTAAACTTTCGGGTGACTGGTTGTACAGCAGCCAGTTAATAGCAATAGAGCGTTTGGCACAAAAATCGAGCAGCTCACGAAAAGGGATTTTGTTTCTTTTTTTCATTGTAGCAAAATTCATTTGAGAAATTCCCAGAAGATCGGCTACATCTTTATCAAAAACTTTTTTTCCTTTATAGTCAACAGAGATAATATCTTTAATCTCTTCAACAATGTCCAAGAATGGTTTCATTACTCTCTCCTACATGTAAAATAATCTATAGCAATATCATAAACATTTTACAAGATATTCTCTAAAAATATGACATTTTGCAATATTAATTGAGTGTTCGACCGTAACAGCGTAACATTCTTTCTAAATTATCAGAAGGAATAAAAGATGGCAACCATGATGAAGAAAGCAGAAACCCTGCTGGAGCGTTTTGAATACACACTGGAAGTACTGGCAGAAAAGCTACTTTGAAACGTCGGTATCGGAACGGTTTTCACGCTCTTTTTCGCGCTCTTGTTTTTGACGCTCCTCTTCTTCACGTTGAAGATATTTTT
>QNZR01000115.1 GCA_003978475.1 Sulfurimonas sp. | reverse complement strand
AAAGCCACCTGAACCGATGCCGCAGTAGAGAGCTCCGCCGAAATTTTAGCGTTATCGTTAAGTCCGGAAAATTTCGGAATGGCTACCGAGGTCAACACACCAATAATGACAATAGCAAAAATAAGCTCAATAAGTGTGAATGCCCTGGAAGTCATCTAAAAATCAATCACCTGACCCGTGGCACCGGAATTGGTACACTTCGTCTGTGCCTTTGTATCGTTAAAATTTGCACAGGTAATGACAGACGTAACGGTTCTGTTGGCCGCATTGAGCGTAATCGTTGCCGCATCGGAGGTTCCGTTGTCTCTATAGGCGTAGGTACCGCCTCCCGCAGCAGAAGTGTAGGTCCAATGTTTACCGTTAATTGTCAACAGGTCACTCAACTCCACTGTAGCTGACGTTTCAGCTTCATCAACATCAACCACGCTTAAATAGGCTGAAGGTGCCGCACTTTCGGAATCTTTGACAACTTTAATGACATTGTTGGCAACGGCATTCTCTTTTAAGTTTTTGAACTTGGGCACAGCAACCGCTGCTAGTACGCCAATAATGACAATGACAAAAATCAATTCAATCAGTGTGAAACCACTTCGTCTCATTGTTGCTACCTTTTATGTTAATTTTTAATATTTTTAGTATAGATAAGTTATTATAAAACTTGCCTTAACTCTGACACAATATCGACCTATTTTGATATTACTTAATGGCACTATAAGCATAATCTCTTATGATAGCTTTTAAAATTACATGTAAAAGAGACTCACCGATGGCCAACCGACTACAATACGAAGATTCACCCTATCTGCAACAACATAAAGACAATCCCCTAGATTGGTACCCGTGGGGTGATGAGGCTTTTGAAAAAGCCAAACAGGACAACAAACCCATCTTCATCTCTATTGGTTACAGTGCCTGCCACTGGTGCCATGTTATGGAGCACGAAGTTTTTGAAAACGATGCGGTTGCCGCCTTTATGAATGCACATTTTATCAGCATCAAGGTTGACCGTGAAGAGCGTCCCGATATTGACAAATATTACCAAGAAGTACATCTACTGCTGAATCGTCGTCCGGGAGGCTGGCCGACATCAATTTTCTGTACGCCGCAGAACCAGCCCATTTTTGCCGCCACCTACTTGAGTGTTGCAAGTCGCCATCAGTCCATGGGCTTTGAGGAGTTGACCAGGATTATTAGCAATAAAGTCATGGAACATGATGACAAACTCTTTGAAAATGCCAAAGAAATTGAAGGATTTTTAACATCACACACGCACCCCAAGGAAGCAACCCGACTCACATTTGACATTGCCGACACTTTTATCTCACAATGTGAACACAACTTTGAAAACCGTTTTGGCGGCTTCTCCGTTCAACCGAAATTTCCTCATACCTCCACCCTTACGGCATTGAGCAACCTCTACGTGCTTACGGGAAATGAGACGGCAAAAACCATGGTCACCAAAACCCTCTCTTCCATGCAGCGCGGAGGAATATATGATGTTATTGACGGGGGGTTTTGTCGCTACAGTGTTGACAGAGAGTGGCTGGTGCCCCATTTTGAAAAGATGACGTACGACAATGCCCTGCTCTGCGCATTGTATGTGAAAGCCTTTCATCTTTTTGATATACCGATATTTAAACGCACTGCACTTGAAATTGCCGAATTTATGCTCTCGTTTATGAGTGAGGATCAGCTCTTTTATTCTGCCAGCGATGCCGACAGCGACGCTCGGGAAGGAACCTACTTTGTCTATGACTATGACGAGACGCTCACACGCCTGCAACAAGGCGGTTTTTCGCCGGAGCAGAGTGAACGCATTGCCACCAAACTCGGTATTTCGCCCGGCGGTAATTTTGAAGGTGCTTCTATTGTCCGCATTGAAGATAATTCACGACCCCAATGGTTTGCCAGGGTGCAGGCAATTCTCGCCCAGATGCGTCGGGAGCGTACCTACCCGTTTATTGACAAGAAGATTCAAACGTCATGGAATGCCATGATGATCAAAGCGCTCTTTGATCTTGGTAGCATTGAAACGCGCTATAACGAGACTGCCCTAACCCATCTTGACACCTTGCTACACACCCTCTACCGTGAGGGTACACTGTACCACTCCACCCTGATTCATAAAACTCCCAAAGTCAAAGCTTTTTTAGAAGATTACGCCTATTTGGGAGTGGCACTCATATGTGCCTATGAATCGACCTGTAACGAAGGCTATCTCATTGAGGCCCAAAAAATGGCAAACAGTGCATTGACACATTTTTACGATAAAGGCATGTGGTACTTTAGCAAAGAGGAGTTTGAGACTAAAGCCGACATCACGGACAGCTCTTACCCCGGCTCTGTCGGTGTTATCGTCGATCTGCTCCTTTCACTAGGGGCACTGGTTGATGAAAAATACCACCATTTTGCCTTTAAAACACTGGAGTACTATTCGTACGACCTCGCCCGCAAACCCATCAATTCCCCTTATCTTTTCAACCAGATGATACGCTATATTAAAGAAGATCGCATTATTAAGAGTACGTTACCGGTGCCTTATTTGCGGTATCCGTTTACGTTAAAAAAATATGATCCCGATGTCACGGGAACCTATCTGGTATGTGGAATGCAGCGCTGTTTTGCCACAACCGATGACGGCAATGCTCTGGACGCACTCATTGAGCAGTCACTTTAACCAGATGGCATATTGCAATAAAAAACAAACTGTCTCTCTTTTTTTGGCATCATAAAAAAGTTATAATACGCGCAAAGGATTATTATATGGGAAGCATGCCTTCAAAAACGCACATTACCAACTACACGAGTATCGAACTGTTTGCCGGTGCCGGTGGTTTGGCTTTGGGTTTGGAACAAGCAGGCTTTCAACACCTAATGCTCAATGAAATAGATAAACATGCTGTGGCGACACTAAAGAAAAACCGTCCGCTTTGGAACAGTGTCTGTGCTGACATTAAAAGCATCGACTTTACCCCGTATCGCGGGAAGGTCGATCTGCTCACAGGAGGTTTTCCCTGTCAGGCTTTTAGTTATGCCGGCAAAAAACTTGGATTTGAAGACACCCGAGGTACGCTCTTCTTTGATTTTGCACGTGCACTTAAAGAGAGTGACGCTACGGTCTTTTTGGCTGAGAATGTTCGTGGATTATTAAGCCACAATCAGGGCAAAACATTACAGAGTATGCTTGATGTACTTGAGGAATTGGGGTACCACGTTTTTGAACCCAGGGTACTTAAAGCCATTCATTACAAAGTACCGCAGAAACGCGAACGTCTCTTCATTATTGGCGTTAAAAAAAGCTATCGAAACCGTGCTTTATTGCAATGGCCGACACCCTCTACTGAAATCTACACGTTAAAAGATGCTCTGTTAAAGGGAGTACTCTACAATAGTGATGTACCTGCTTCGCCCGGTCAACAATATCCTCAAAAGAAAAAAGAGATTTTGAAGCATATTCCACCGGGCGGTTACTGGCGGAATCTGCCCGTAACCCTTCAAAAAGAGTACATGCAAAAGAGTTACTATCTTGGCGGTGGAAAGACCGGTATTGCCCGACGCATTAGCTGGGAGGAACCCTGTCTTACCCTTACCTGCTCTCCGGCACAAAAGCAGACAGAACGCTGTCATCCCGACGAAACCCGTCCATTTGAAGTACGGGAATATGCCCGTATTCAAACTTTTCCTGATACCTGGGAATTTGAAGGCCCCCTGACCCAACAATATCGCCAGATCGGTAATGCCGTTCCGGTCAATTTAGCTTATGCCGTCGGTCTGTGTGTCGCTAATCTGCTTAAAAGTATTACCCGTGAGTAAGTACAACCTAACTTTTATCAGCGATGACAATCTCTTTTTACATGTAAAACAGACGGTTGAAAAATATCGCTTCCATATTGACCTCAAGCGCTTCAATGCCAATCTTATTGACCCCATAAAACTAACCTTTGACTCCAAAGTGTACGGCAAAAATCTCGAAGCCATTATTGAAAGTGAAATTATCCGTCAAATGGACAAATCCAATACCAACCACATTGGCTATTTTCATCAAAATATTTTTCACTATATTCATCCAGACTGGCACATACCACAAAACGGATTTGATCTCATTAATGAGAAAGAAAATATTTATGTTGAGATGAAAAACAAGCACAATACCATGAATTCCTCCTCGGCTCAAAAAACCTACATCAATATGCAAAGTAAAATCTTGGAAAGTGCCCATACAACCTGCATGCTCGTTGAGGTCATTGCCAGAAAATCACAAAATATTCCATGGAAAATCAGTATTGATGCGCAACAATTCAATCATGAAAACATTCGTCGCGTCTCTATTGATAAGTTTTAT
>QNZR01000135.1 GCA_003978475.1 Sulfurimonas sp. | reverse complement strand
CTCTATCCAGATAGGCCAGGCGGGTGATGTGAATGCCTCGACAGGTTTCATGGCGCTGCAATCCCTTGTTGCCATGGGCAACCACCGTAACGTCATAGTGGGCATGATGAAGTGTCAGTGCCTCTTTGAGAACCCGGCTGTCATGGGTAAAGGGATTAAATACAAACGAGGCAACTTTGGGGGTGCGTGATGCCATTTTGGTATAAAGTGACACGAATTGTTCTCCAATAATCTTTTCAGAAAAATTTTTAACCGCATAATCTCTAATATCATCAGTATTATAGTCAGTTTGAACCATTTTTTGCATCCCTTCAAAGAGTGCTTCGAGAGTATTGTCAACTAAAATACCCAGACGGTCATTAACAATAATAGATTCGGGTCCACCGCATTTTGTTGACAGGATCGGTAATCCGCAGCTCATGGCTTCAATAACAACAACACCGAAGGTTTCATAGTTGCTCGAGAGTACGAAAGCATCAGATTGTTGCAGATGCATCCGTACGTCATCTCGTGTGGCAAAACCATACAGTGTAATTTGATGCTGCATGTGAAGGGTCTGGATTTTTTCCTGTAACATATTATAATTTGGCCCCTCACCTACAATACGCAGACGCGCATCGGCATGGATGGCGGCAAATTTGCAGAAAGCTTCAACGAGAAGGGCTTGGTTTTTATTGTCATTAAGGTTGGCAATATGGACAAACGTAAAGGTGTTAGACGGCGTGCGATGGGCAGCAGGTTTGAAAAAATCGGTATGGGTGACATTGGGAATATAGCGAAAGTTTTCCGACGTGATGCGATGCAGGTCGTCAGCCAGTTTCTGACTGACGGCAATATTGCACTCAGCATGATGGTAGAGACGCTCATAGCTGCGTAACTCATGGGCCGTTAACAATCCTCTGCCAAAGGCAGACGAGTGCTCAGTAATATAATAGGGGGTAGCATAGGTTTTTTGGTACCAGAGTGCCGCTTCGGCGGCAACAACATTATGCACATGGATGATATCTGGTGTTCCCTGCACTTTCGTGTACTTTTTGAGAAGTTTTTTGTTAAGAAGGGTGCGTATGAAGTTATTGAGGCGTCTGAGTTTGGGGATGGCGGGAAAGAGTATGAGCGTGGTAGCAACACCGTGCCGGGATGATTGTGTGAACCCAAAAGAGAAGGTTCGGGTTTTACAGACATCTTTCAAAGAGATGGGAATCGCACCAACAACATGAAGCTTAAGGTTCTTGTTCTGTGCCAGCGCCTTGACATGATCCTGAACAAATATGGCAGCATGTTCATTATAAACATTGGGGTACGCTGTGGGTAATACAACAACAGTCATAACCATGCTCTTCGTAGTGTTGTCATGTCTGCGCAGCCTTTTGGGTATGGGCTATGGTATGAAAGACAATAGCGACAAATACAAGCAATAGCAGACTCATGGTTATTGACAGCAGCGTTAACAGGAGTGTAAAGTCCAGATGCTGAAACAATGTCAGCAGCAGCAGCGGTATGACCATATAGACCACGGCAAACCCCAGTACCACTTCTTGTCGATTAAGAATGACAAAAACCGTAGCGACGGGAGAGGTTAAAAAATTGAAAAAAAGCCATGGGGACATAATAGAAGCCGCCTGACCGGCAAGAGCCCACTGCTCACCAAAGACCACAATGAAGAGAGGTTCGGCAAACAGATAAATGAGAAGAAACATTGGCAGGGAGATCACGGCAGCTTTGAGTAAAAATGTGCGGATAATCGAGGCAAGTTCTGATTGTGGTGCCGTTGCCAACCGTTCAAAAAACACTTGAGACAGTGAGCGACCGATGAGAGACATTGGAGCCTGTACCATCTTCCAGGCCAGAGCAAATTGTCCTAAAACGGCACCGGTAAAAAATTTTGCAATAAGAATATTGATGCCGGCGGTTCGAATATTGTCAATAAAGACATTGGGAAGGTTCAGCAGAGGAAGTTTGCGGTATTTCCTAAGCAAGGCAAGCATTTTCAGCTTGGTAACGGCAGGTACAAGCCGGCGTGTACTGCTCCAGGTCTGTTTTCCCAGCACGCTAGCGGCAAGCGCCTGTCCGGCAACGGTTCCTAGAATCAGACCGCCGCCGCCAATATTGCCAAGTCCAAGGTGTAATGTTGCTGTAGAGCTGCTTTGAATGATCTTGTTCACTGCCAGCCTGCGATACTGTTTTTTCCGATTGTTCCAGTAATTAACGCTCTGATACAGACCGCTCAGGAAAATGCTCAGGGGGATCATATAGAGCCATGATGCCAGAGTCGCATCACCCAAAAAATTGGCAATAGCGCCATTAAAAAAGAACAGAATCACAGAAGCAAGAAGCGTCATACCCAGAGTAATCCATAGCGACAAGAATACAATATGGAGAGCATCGGTGTCCTTTTTAGGCAGCATTATGGCCAATTCATAGCGTCCGGTAGCCAGTACACTCACTAAAGAGGCGGCACTCATATACAGTGCCAGCAGACCAAAGTCTTCGGGTGTATAGAGTCTTGTTAATATTGGGGTTATGGCAATGGGAATGGCCTGGGCAATGGCACTTCCGGTCATGAGAGTTAGGACATTGCGAGAAAATTCTGATTTTGGTTTGAAGTTATTGATCACTTCGGATCCTTAAAAACACCGGAAACCGAGGTTTGCCGTATGGGGTCAATTCCTGATATTTAAAGGTCACTATAGTACCGATTTTAGGGGGATTATGACGTAATGCATCACTAAAACCACTGCCTATTTTAAAGGTGGTGTCATTTTGTAATTTACATGTAAATGAACCAAGCAGATCTTTGTACTTCCCTTTTCCATGATGATGTTCAAGGATTTCACATTCGGCATCATGGAAGGTTTTGACTTTCAGTGCACGGTTGGTTCGTTTGGCAATATAGGGTGCATTGGGGTCTCGAACTACGACGCCTTCACCGCCTTTGGCTTCAATGGTTTTTAAAAATACATGTAAATCATGTGAACTTGTAATTTTGGTTTGATTTAAAAGTTTGAGATGACTGTTTTCATAAGGTTTGACCTTTTCAAGCCTCTGAAAAAGGGTACCTTTAGCATGGGGAACTTCAAAAATATAGTGGGTAATTTCATTCCATTGTTCACCCGGATTTTTGTCCCTAACGATTGAGGATATGTTTTCAAATGCTTGTCGTTGGCTCCAGAGCTCTCCGTCTACTTCAAAAGGAGGGTAGTTTTTAGTAAACCACTCAGGAGCATGGATAATCTTGCCGCCTCTGCTGATGAGATTTTCACCATCCCAATAGGCGCGAATACCGTCAAGTTTTTCACTCATGACCCAACCGGTTATATTTTGATCGTCATAAGTTCCCAAAAGCAGCAGGTGCGGTTTTTGAGCATAGAGTAAAAAGGGCAGGAGCAGCACAAGAAATTTCATCATAAGTTTTTGGTTATGTATGCAATCTCATCATCACGAAGATAGGGATTCATTGGCAGACTAATAATCTCGTTAGCAATCAGCTCACTCACGGGAAAATCACCTTCTTTATAATTCAGGTAGCTAAAACACGCTTGCAGGTGCAGTGGTATGGGGTAGTGAACTGCCGTTGGAATACTTTGGGCTTTTAAGTGGGTTTGCAGGTTGTCTCTCTTGGTAACACGAATGGAATACTGCGCATAGGCTGACGTGCACTCTGCTTGAATAAACGGTGTCACAAATTTGTCTTTAAGTGCAAGATTATATTTGGCGGCTACCTCTTGACGCAATTTCAAATCACTTTCATAGTGTTTTAATTTTACATGTAAAACGGCTGCTTGCAGTGTGTCAAGTCGGGCACCCATGCCAATATATTTATGGTGATAGCGTTTATCTTGACCATGTACCCTAAGCATTTTTAGTTTCTGTGCTAAAGCATCGTCATTGGTAAAGAGTGCTCCCCCGTCTCCAAAACATCCTAAAGGTTTGGCAGGAAAAAAGCTGGTGCATCCAATGGTACTTAAGTTGCCGCTGCGTTTGCCTTTGTAGGTGGCTCCAAAACTCTGCGCCCCATCTTCAATGACATGTAAATTGTGTTTTGTAGCGATGCTGTTAATAGCATCCATATCGCAGGGCTGACCGTAGAGGCTGACGGGCATCATAGCTTTCGTACGTGGCGTAATGGCCGTTTCAATTTTTGTGGCATCAATATTATAGGTTCGCGCATCAATATCGACAAAAACCGGTGTTGCCCCTAACAAAGCGATGGTTTCAGCCGTGGCGATGAAGGTGAATGGCGTCGTGATGATTTCATCACCGGGCTGAATATCTAGCGCCATCATTGCCAGGAGTAGCGCATCGGTACCCGAACCGCATGTTATGGCGTGATTGGCGCAGGTAAACG
>QNZR01000070.1 GCA_003978475.1 Sulfurimonas sp. | reverse complement strand
GGGCACCTGAGATTGACGGCGAAATTTATGTTACTGAACATGAACAGGATCGAACCCTTGAGTATGGTGTTATCTATAACGCCCGTATTACCGACATAGCCGGAGACAAACTGCTTGCCTGTGTCCTTGAATCGTGAAGCTCTTGGTGTACTTCATAACCAAAAAAACCTTTTAGCCTTTTCCGGCGGCAGTGATTCGAGCGCTCTGTTTCATCTGCTGCTCGAACACCGCATACCCTTTGATATTGCCCATGTCAACTACCATACACGCCAACAGAGCCATACTGAAGCACGATATGCCCAGACACTGGCCGCTGCCCACCATAAAACATGCTTTAGTAAAAGTGTTACTCTGGAGGCTGCCAACTTTGAACATCGTGCCCGCAGCGTGCGTTACGCATTCTTTCATGAGGTGGTACGGCAGCACGGTTACTGCAACCTCATCACCGCCCATCAGCTCAATGACCGTCTGGAGTGGTTTCTTATGCAGCTGTCCAAAGGCTCGGGACTCTATGAGCTTGTCGGCATGAAACCCGTGGAAGTACGAAAACACTACACACTGGTGCGTCCTTTGTTGCATCTCAATTCCCAGACCATTACACACTATCTCAAACAGCACAACATCACCTATTTTATGGATGAGAGCAATGATGATATGCGTTTGCAACGCAACTATTTTCGAGCCCACTTTGCCACACCGCTACTACAGCAGTATGCTGAGGGCATTGCCAAAAGTTTTGCATTTTTAGATGAAGATATTGCCACTCTTGTTGATGAACCGTCTATTTTACATGTAAATTTACTGAGCTATTTTATACTCCCGAATCATCGGCGTTCCACCCTCATTGCAATCGATAAAACCCTTAAAATTCGCGGCTGCGTTATGTCCTTGCATGAGAAAAATCTCTTAAAAACATCCGATACGCTTGTCGTTTCCAGACGCTATGTCGTCACAATCGGAAGACGCTACTGTTTCATTGCACCCTACATCAAAAGAACGATGAGTCCGTCATTTAAAGAGCAGTGCCGCCGCCTCAAGATTGAGCCGAAACTCCGAGGCTACCTTTTTGGCGATGCACAAAGTTTTGAATGTCTCAAATCACTTCTCCTGTAGGTTTGCGTAGATCTTCAGCGTAAACGTCGATCGAATCACATTGCCTTCTCGTTCAAAACGAATCGGAAAATTGACGTTTATGACCCAGTCGCCTTTATTGATGCCCTCCAAAAAGGCGTAAAAACTACTCGGTGAGTCAATTTTCGTCGTGGCATTGACCTCATAAACACTAAAGCCTTCTTCATCCTCTTTAGGTGAGAGTTGTTGCAGTTTCAAGCTCTCAAAATAGACACTGTTCATCTTGACGAAACGCTCCGGATTAAAGGTATTGTCATAAGCGGCGATGGTATGTTGATGCTGTGACCGCAAGGTCTGAAGCTCTTCAAGAACCTCATCATGCCACTGATGATACTGTAACTCATTGGCTTCATATTTTTTCATCTCAAGACGCTCAATACGGTAGTTTTTTCCCTCAGGAATCAGTGCAAAAAAAGCAAAAAAGAGTACAAACACCAACAGTAGCACCGAGAAAACAAGCAGGTAGATATTTTGTTGTGAAATACTCAATCTCATAATGCCTCCTCATCCAGATAATTGGTGGAAACAAAACGGTACCAACCGTTGTTCAGCGGATAAAAATCGCTATAGGTCTTGTGAAAAATTGAGCGTAACGGTGCCTGAAGCAAAAACTCGTACACCTCCTTGTTAGGGGTAATGCCGTACAGAACAAGCGCATCTTTTTTCAATACTGCTTTAGAGAGGGTAATGCGCTCGGGAACCAGATCGAAAAGATTTTTAATACTGTCTTTGAGTACGGTATTGGAAGTGGTCACTTTTTGAAAATGCGCAGCCCGTTTTTTAATGGCTGCAATCTCATGCTGCATAGCCGCAATGCTGGCATTGGTTTCGCTGATGCGCTGTGTGATACTGACGACATTATTGGAAAACTGATGACTTTTAAAAAGTAAAAAACCGTAAGTCGCAAAAAGAATAAAGAGCGTCATGGCAAAAAAGAAGAACACCAGTTTTAACTCCGGTGTCACTATTTTTTTAGGACGCGGAGTAATGAAACTATACCGCATGCTGCACCTCTTCCATGCTCAGAGCCAACAGCTCATCAGGAATGTTGACGTGACGCACGACAACATTCAAAAACAACTCTTCTTCCAAAAAGCGTTTTAGATCGTCACTGGAGTTATTGGCATCGGCAATAAACACCGTCTCAATAAATTCACTGTGATAGGTCGCATCTTTATAATAGGATTCAAGACGTTTTTGAATCAGGAGAAAATGCTGATAACTGATGCCGAAATCTTCCAGAGACGGAGCAATTACCTGCATTCCCTCATCAGCAGGCGTGTCGTTTGCTAACAGGGAGTCCGGTATCTCATCGGTAAAATCCTCCAGCTCCTGAATGGCGTCGAGATCTTCAAGATCAGGAAGATTGTCCAAAGCATCCAGGTCATCAATATTGATACCGTCATCCTCATGCTCCTTATCCAGATCAAAGACAACGGCTTCATCGTCCTCCTTGTCATCAAAATTCGTATCGCTGCTGCCGCTGTCAACATGGTCAAAAGAGGCAAAAAGCAATGTGGCATGTTGAAAAACCGCCATGGCAAGATACTCTTCATAGATTAAAACATAGAGCTGGGCTTTAGTCTCAATTTTATCTTTGTAAATCCGCTCCAGCAACGTCAAAGGAGAGAAAATAAAGTCGACCCCGAAGCCTTGAAACATCTTCTCAATCGCATCAAGTTCGTATTTGGAACTGTACAGCATGTAGCTGCCGCGAATGCACAGAGTTTTCGCAAGTGACAGATCGGCATATTTTTGTGCGTTATGGCGATGACAGGTAGGAATGGCTCCCTGATTAATACCGCTGTTGAGTACGCCGACGTAGAAAAAAGGCGTTTCGGCAATGGCATCGTGAACATACTGCTGAAGCTCCGAAGCGATCTGCGACAATTCAAACTCCGCCCGACTGACCGTGGAGCCATCACCGTGCACCGTCATGATACTCACGTCAACCTTCTCTTTAAGAACAATAATAACGACATAAACTTTGGCATATAAGCGTTCAAACACTCTACTGAGTCTCATCGATCTCCTTACAAAGCGGATGGGCTTTGACATATTGTTCCAACTTGGTTGCACTGGCAAGCTTGGTATAAATCTGTGTACTCACCATGGAAGCGTGCCCCAACAGTTCACTGACATCGGCAATACGCGCACGATTATTAAGCAGTATCGTCGCATACGAGTGGCGCAACTGATGCGGCGTTGCCTTTATGCCGATTTTTTGAAATGATTTCGTTACAATATATCTTAAACTACTTATCCTTAATTTTTCACCATCTTTTTCAAAAAGGTACGTAGAAGGTGCCTCAATCTCCCGATACCGCTGTAGTAACACCTGAAGAGACGGAGGAAGCGGAACTTCACGTTCCCGTTTTCCTTTGCCTTCAATACGTACGACCGTCGTACCGATATTCTCAAGCCGCAATGACGCTAACTCCGAAATACGTAAGCCCAGAAGATACAGCGTCAAAATGACACATTTGTCGAACTGCTCAAGCTGCTCCACCGCACGCATTATATGCTCATGCGCAATGGGTTTTGGCAGAGTTTGCGCCACTTTAATGCTCTCATCACCCTGTAGCGACACCGGTTCGCCCACATCGTTTAGATAGTGACAAAACGAACGCAGAGCACTCACATTTTTGGCAATGGTTTTGGATTGCTGCGATGCAATACTCATACGATAGGCCATAATATTCAGTACGGTTTCGTTCTGATTCACCTCCGTCTCAATCAGGGGAAAGGCCTTTGTAAAAACATTAGCATAGGTTTTGACGGTCAGCTCTGAATACCCCCGAAACTGCTTTAGATAGTCAAAAAAATCGACCTTATACTGCTCAAGTGACTTTTTCATAAAGGGCTACAAATTTTTCATAATAGTGTTTGGATTCCTCCACAAGCGCCTCATCAATGACCACCGAAGGAGAGATTTTGACATACTCATCAATCATAATTCGACACATTGTACGAATTTTGGCACGATCGGCATCGCTGATGACCGCTTCTTTAGCAAGCGTCGAAATCCGTTTCATGTAAGCTTTAGCCTGCTTATTGTAATTGACAAACTTCATAGCAACCTGACTTTGGGTCATAACAGTTGCCGCCATACGATTGTACGCATTCATTTCAAACGCCTCGGTTGCCAGAGTCTGCGCTTTGGGGTAATCTCCCATCGTAAAATAAAATTTTGCTTCAAGTGAGCGCTCATAAGAGGGGTTGAACATGAAA
>QNZR01000045.1 GCA_003978475.1 Sulfurimonas sp. | reverse complement strand
ATTATTGCCTGCCAATACGGTGCCCAGTTCACGTTCTGGCGCAAAATATTGTATGGACGCATTCAGCGGTACAATAAAAAGCCCTCCGAAAAATCCGAACAGCAGACTGGCAATGCCCATAATATAAACCTCTGAAGCCAACGCAAAGAGCCCCAAAGATCCAAAGAGTCCCAAAGCACCTACGGGAACAATACCCAGCTCAATATGCAGCTTGGAAAACCGTCCTGCCACCATGGAACCCATAATCAACCCCACAGCACTCACTGCCAAAACAGCTTGAATAACAATGGCATTTTCATCACCCGTCATCACTTTGTAATGTGCCGGAAACGCCGCAATAATTACCTGTCCCACACCCCAAAAAAGACTCAGTCCAATAATGCTTAACCAGATGTTTTCATTGACTCTTAGACGAGAAACGTTGCTCTTCAAGTAGCTTAGATTGAAGTACGATTGCCATTTAAAGCTTCCGCTGTGCGTCGCCGCATCCAGATGGGGCAGCCTGAAAGCAAACAGGGTCTCTACCATACTCAGTCCTACGAGTATCCACCCAATTAACACCATATCGGGCAAAATAGCACCCGGTGTCGTTTGAGCACCGTAATACATCTCAAAAATAACGGAAAAAAGAATGGAGCTTAGCAAAATGGCGACAATCGTAACAGCCTGAACCACCGCATTGGCAACACCCAGATTATCGACACCCGCCAATGCTTTGATCAACCCGTATTTTGCCGGTGAATAGATGGCGCTCTGCACTGCCAGCAACAGCGTTAATGCAAAAGAGACATAAAACCATCCCTGGTAATAACTTAGCGTAATGAGCAGTGTCAGACCTACCGCACTAAGCGCGGCATAACGCACGACTGTTGTTTTGGAAAACCGGTCGCTAATATAACCCGAAGGCGAAAAAAGCAGAATAAACGGTAGTAAAATCATGGCATTAATGAGCGCACTCAACATCATGAGCGTATCGCCCTCAAAACTTTTAAGCAGCACGTTTTGAATGGTAACTTTATGGGCAATATCGACGGTGGCATTCATAAAAAGAATCATGACAAATGCCGTAAACCCCGGAATACTGAGCAAACCATTCATGACGATGTCCTACGCTGTTTATATGCTCGTAGCGTCTGCCTATTGAAAAGGTAGGCTATTGACATGGCAACGCTTTCATAACCATACTGTCAATCCACTCCAAATACGCTTGATTGCCCTCTATTATAGGCGTCATGATGATTTCAGGAACCTCATAGGGGTGCAGCAGTTCTATGGCGGCTCTGACCCGGTCAAAAAGTGCCGTTGTGGTTTTCATCTGTAAAACAATCTCGTCTGATGCGACGGTGTCACCATTCCAGATATAGTGACTGGTGATACTAAACGAGTGAACGCATGCCACCAGCCTCTGCTCCAAAAGTGCCTGCGTCAATGCATCGGCCTGCTCGTGTTTTGTCAAAGTAGTGGTAATAATACCGTAAGATGTTTGCATCTTAAAACCTCATCACCCTGCTGTTTTTAAAAACAGCGACCACCCGCCCCCGGAGCATTTCACCATGATACAGCGACAGCCTGTTTTTTACATGTAACACGTCATTGGGGTCAAACACCACCGCATTAATGTTCTCACCTTCTGCTATCACTCCTTTCACTCTGCCAATACTGCGAGCAGGATTGGTAACACACAAGCGGACAAGATCCTGCATGCTTATCATGCCATGGCATACCAATTTACTGTAGTAAAGGCTCAGTGCTTCTTCAATGGCTTCCGAACCATACTGGGCATCAAAAAATGCGACATCTTTGTTCACGGGTGATGCCGGTTGGTGCAGGACACTTAACATGTCAATGTGACCGGCTTTCAAGAACTCCTGTAGTCGGAGCATGTCTTCATGTTGCTGTAACGGCGGGTTCAGCTTGGCAGTCGTATTGAAACCCTCGCACGCCGCATCGCTCACGAGCAGATGGTGCAATCCTACCTCACAATAGACCTTGACACCCTCCTCTTTGGCGTTGGAGATCATCTCAATGGAACGCGGTGATGCAATGGACTTAAACACAATGTCAATGTCATAATGACGGGCAATTTCTATCATCCGGGCAACATGCACACTTTCTCCCAGTGGCGGTATGCCGACCAGCCCCAGTTTTGTCGCCATTTTTCCCTCGACCATGACCCCGACTGACGAGAGTGAACTGTCTTGTGCTTTACAAAAGAGTGTGGCATTGTACATTTTGACATACTCGGCAATACGGCAGGCAAGATTGTTGCTGATTGCCGTCGTCATATAAGGTGCCAATGCCCCTTTTTTTAACATAATGGCAATATTGCTAAGCGTCTCATCTTCTTTGGTTGCCGCAACCGTCGTCTCAATATTGGCACCGAGTTTCTGTTTGCGGTGCTTTTGCAAAAACTCCAATACAATCTCGTTGTCAACCGCAGGGGTAGAGTTTGGCATAAGTACAACCGTACCCACACCTCCTTTAAGTGCCATCTGAGCAATTTTATCAAGATTGTTACTGTTAAGATGTCCGTCTAAAAGCTCCACATTGGTATCGACCAGACCCGGCAACAGATACGACCCGGCATATGAGGTACGCTCATCACCCTCAAGGTGCGATGCCATACGGGTAATTTTGCCGTCAATAACCTCTACATCACACGGCCGCTCTCCATTACTATCACACAAGATTACATCTGCAATAATCATCATCTCCACTTTTGCTATAATTTTGATTATTCTACATCATCAAGGATTAGATTGAGATTTATTCTGCTGTTTTTCATACTCATGATGTCACTTCATGCCACAACACCACTGTACGAGAAGGGCGAAGCACTCTATTTTCAAAAAGGCTGTAACGGTTGCCACGGCATTAAAGCCGGTGGAATGACCTCTTACCCCGCCCTTGCCAACCGAGCCAAAGGGTTTCTCACCCACAAACTCAAACGCTTTCGTGATAAAATATCACAAAATCAGCAGCAGGAGATGATGATTCCTTTTGCCACAGGGTTAAGTGATGCAGAGATTGACGCATTGACAACATTTTTGAGCCATTTTGTTGACACACAAGAAGAACAATATGACAGCAGTTACGAAACATGGGGAGACGGAGGGTCATGAAAGTATTGGTCAGTGCACTGGAACATTCTGCCAATGTTCACCTTGAAGCACTTCAAAACGAGTTAAATGATGACGTCGAATTTCTTGGTATATTTGAGAAAAAACTGGGAGAACCCATCGTTGACCTCAGCACACTTGCCGTTATGGGCTTTGTCGATGCACTTAAAAAACTCCCTTTCTTTTTAAAGCTTAGCTCACAAATGCTTGACCTTGCTCAAGAAGCAGACAAAGTCCTGCTGATTGACGCTTCAGGTTTCAACCTGCCGCTGGCAAAAAAATTAAAAAAACGTTACCCCGATAAAGAGATCATTTACTACATTTTACCGCAGGCATGGGCATGGCGCTCCAAGCGCATAGAGGTTATTAATGCTACCGTCGATACCATGGCCTCGATTTTACCGTTTGAGAAGCACTACTACCCCAAAGACTCCTCTATTCAATATGTCGGGCATCCGTTGTTAGATGAAATACATGTATTTAAAGAACAGCTCATCACCAGCGGAAAAATTGCCTTTATGCCCGGTAGCAGAAAAGGTGAGATCAGTAAACTCATGCCCATTTTCAAGACTCTTGCCATGCGTCTGAAAGAGAAAGAGTGTGTACTGATTATCCCCTCACATTTTCGTACCGAACAGATTCACGCACTCTATGGTGACCTGAGCGGTTTTACCATTTCTCACGAACCGCATCAAGCACTGTATGAAGCAGAGTTTGCTTTTATTTGCAGCGGTACGGCAACGCTGGAAGCTTCACTCATCGGCACCCCGTTTGTTCTCTCATATATTGCCAAGCCTCTGGACTATTTTATTGGTTCGCGTTTGGTAAAACTGGAGTATGTCGGACTGGGTAACATTATGTTTTCCAAAATGTGTGGCAGACGCCTTCATGAAGAGTTATTGCAAGACGCTGTGACCGCCGACAACCTCTACAACACCTATGTTCACATGGACAAAGAACTCTTTTTCAGTGATGCAAAACAACTGAGAAACTATCTTCAGCACGGTAGTTCCGCTACGGTTGCGCGGTTAATTGAAGCATAGAGATATACCGCCACCGAAAATTTCAACCCTTCCGTCTCTTCCTCATGGCTAATATTCTATTCAATAAGGTACCATAAATTTTACTATATGTTAACAATAATCTTGTTTTAAGGAAGAAAGCACTACAATTTTTTAAAGGATAATTTTTTTCCTCTAAACCCACTTAAAAGGATGCAACATGGCACAACGCGGTAATTCAATTATTAAAGATTTAGAGATCAGTGAGATCGTTACGGTAC